>CALEMZ010000025.1 GCA_937910975.1 uncultured Pseudorhodobacter sp.
CACCATCACCGGCACGGCTGATTGTGGGCTGATGGCCAGGAATTCGGGCGAGAGCGTGTTGAGCGGCGCATCCTTGGCTGTCGGGTCGGCCAAGCGATAGCTTTGGATCACCGGTACATGGGTGAACGCGGTCTCCGTCTCGGCCAAGAGCCAAAGCGGGCGGGTGGCGCGAGAGCGTAGGACGCCGTAGATCGTTAACATATCAGCCCTATCCTTTGTGAGTGTTGACGGAAGCTAGCCGAAGGTTGCGCCCGTGCAAAGGGGGGTGTTGGCCCGGCACCTTGGGTTTGATTGGGGTCAAGGCAGGTCGCGCCGGGATCAGGTATAATGACAGTGGATTTTGCAGAGCCGGGGCGCGAACCGGCGGCTGTTTGTACAAACCTAATTTGAACCGAGTGAAGGAGGGCTTATGGATATACAGAGCAAAAGTATGATGGCAGAGGCGGTTGTTGCCGCAAAACCCAAGTTGCCCGAGGCGAAGGCCTCCGCAAAAACTTCACGCAAGCCGCCTGTGTCGGTAGATGCGGAGAAGGTGCGGATCAACTTTGAACAAGGCACCTACCCCTATACCCGCAAGATGGCGCGCAAGACTTATGAGGCGGAGAAGGCCAAGCTTCAGGCCGAGTTGCTGAAGGTTCAGATTTGGGCGCAGGAGACGGGTCAGAAGTTCGTCATCTTGATGGAGGGCCGGGATGCGGCGGGCAAGGGCGGCACGATCAAGCGCTTCATGGAGCATTTGAACCCGCGTTATGCCCGTGTGGTGGCCTTGTCCAAGCCCGGCGAGAAAGAAACCGGGCAATGGTTCTTTCAGCGCTATCTTCAGCACCTGCCGACCAGCGGCGAGATCGTGTTTTTTGACCGTTCCTGGTACAATCGAGCTGGGGTGGAGCGGGTGATGGGATTTTGCTCGCCCTCGGAATATCTGGAGTTTATGCGCCAGGCGCCGCAGGTGGAGCAGATGCTGGTGCGCTCTGGCATTCAGCTTTACAAGTATTGGTTCTCGGTCACGCAAGAAGAACAGCGCGCGCGGTTCACAAGCCGGGAAACCGACCCGCTGAAGCGTTGGAAACTGTCGCCAATTGACAAGGCGTCCTTGGACAAGTGGGGCGATTACACCGAGGCCAAAGAGGCGATGTTTTTCTATACCGATACGGCGGATGCGCCTTGGACGGTGGTGAAATCCAACGACAAGAAGCGTGCGCGGCTCAATTGTATGCGTCACTTTTTGCTGAGCATTGACTATCCGGGTAAGGATCTGAACGCGATTGGGCCGCTCGACCCGCTGATTATTGGTAAGGCGGGGCAGGTGATCCATGGGGCGGAGCGGCTTATGGCCGCCGCCGTGCCACCCGAGATCCGTGAGCTAGGCGCTGCAAAGCCGGTGAAAGCCGGAAAGGCCGCACCTGCACCTGTGCCGGAAGGGAAGGCCGAAGGCTAGCAGGCATGGCATCGCCAGCCGCAATATGGCAATCTAGCGCCAGACGGATTCTGGCTATGGGGGCGGGTGTGACTGGCAGGCGATGGGCAATTGGTGCGGCGGCATTTGGCTTGAGTTTTTCCGGGGTCTTGGTTGGCGGCGCGGCGCAGGCCCACCCACATATTTTCATCGATACCGGGGTCGAGACGATATTTGATGCGCAGGGCCGGGTCACGGCTTTGCGCATCGCTTGGACCTATGATGATTTCTACTCGCTTGTGTCCATGGAAGGCCGGGGCTTGGATGCTGATTTTGATGGTGTTCTGACGCAGGAGGAAGCGGCGGAACTGGTTGGTTTCGACATGAATTGGGACGCCGATTATGACGGTGATCTCTATGTGCTATGGCAGGGGAAGGCCATGGCGATGGGTCGCCCTGAGGCGCCGACGGCCACCTATGCTGATGGGCGTATCACCTCCACCCATTTGCGTAAACTGGCGCAGCCAATCACAATGGGGGCCGAGGGCGTGACCATTCAGGTCTACGATTCCGGCTATTACACCGCCTATACGATCAATGCGACCGCCACCCTTACCAACGCGCCTGCAGGCTGTACGGCACAGGTGTTTGAACCGAATTTGGATGAGGCTGACCGCAAACTGCAAGCGATTTTGCAGGAATTCATGGCAGATGATAATATCGAGATGCAATTCCCGGCGGTGGGCGCAAATTACGCTGATGAGGTACGGATCACATGCCTCGCACGTTGATTTTGCTGGGCGCGGTGCTTGGCCTCGGTTTTTTGCTACTTTGGGCGTTTGGCGGGCTAGATAGCTTTACCGCTTGGGCTGCCGCCAGCCAGCGCGAGGCGCAAAACGCCCTTGCCCGTGCCTTGCGCGCGCTGCGTGCCGGGGCGCCGGGGGCCTTGGCGGCGTTGCTTGGCCTGTGCTTTGCTTATGGGTTCTTCCATGCGGCGGGGCCGGGGCATGGCAAGGTGCTGATCGGCGGTTATGGCGTGGCGCGGCGGGTGCGAATGATGCCCCTGATGGGGGTGGCGGTGCTTTCCAGCCTCGCGCAGGCAACTACGGCGGTTATGCTGGTTTATTCAGGCGTGTTTTTACTAGGCCTGACGCGCGAGGCCATGGTGGGCCTGACCGAAGATATTTTTGCCCCGATCAGCTACGCGGCGATTGGCATGATCGGGCTGTGGCTGGCATGGCGTGGGTTGCGGGCCTTGCGGTTGCAGGCGCAAAGCGCGGCGCATGGCCACGCCCATGACCACGGGGACCATGTCCATTCCGACAGTTGCGGTTGCGGCCATGCCCATGGGCCAGACCCCGCACAAGTGGCGGCGCTGACGGGCTGGCGCGATACCCTGATTTTGGTTGCAGGAATCGCCATAAGGCCTTGTACAGGCGCACTTTTCTTGCTGATCCTGTGCTGGCGCATGGGGATTGATGCGGTGGGAATTGCCGGGGCCTATGCCATGGGCCTTGGCACAGCCACTATCACGGTGGCGGTGGCCTTTTTATCGGTCTGGGCGCGCGAGGGGGCTTTGCTTGCGCTTGCGGGTGGGCGGCTTGCGCGTGCGGCCCCCTTGATCGAATTGGGGGCAGGGCTGACGGTGGCGTTCATCTCGGCGCTGATGCTGCGCGCCGCCTTATAGCCCCTCGGCGAGAACGGCCTTGCTGCGCGTGATTGGCGCGGGTAGGCCTTGAGTATGAATACCCATACCCCCCTTTCCAAAACCGGCCACGCCAAAGCCACGCTCACGCTGGGCCTGCCCTTGGTTGGCAGCCATCTGGCGCAAATGGCGTTGCATGTCACCGATACGGTGATGCTGGGCTGGTATGGGATGTTGGAGCTGGCATCGGTGGTGCTGGGGGCCTCGGGGTTTTTCGTCGTTTTCATTCTGGGTTCGGGTTTTGCACAGGCGGTGATGCCGATGGTGGCCCAGGCCTTGGGGCGCGGCGATGAGGTGCAGGTGCGGCGCGATACGCGCATGGGGTTGTGGTTGTCGATTGCCTTTGGGGTGCTGTGCTACCCGATTTTCTGGTGGTCGGGGCCGATCTTGCTGGCCTTGGGGCAACAGCCCGATGTCTCGGCGCTGGCGCAGGAGTATATGCGCATTGCGGGGCTGGGGATGATCCCCGCGCTGCTGGTGATGGCGCTGAAAAGCTATCTGGCTGCGGCAGAAAAAACGCAGGTGGTGCTGTGGGTTACGGTTGCGGCGGTGGTGCTGAATGCGGGGATCAATTACGCGCTGATCTTTGGCAATTGGGGCGCACCGGAGCTGGGAGTGCTGGGCGCTGCGATCGCCTCGGTGCTGACGCAAGCGGTGACTTTTGCGGCGCTGGCGGTCTATGCGCATTGGCAGCCGGAGCTGCGGCGCTTCAACCTGTTTCAACGTTTCTGGCGGCCCGATTGGCAGGCGATGCTGCAGGTGTACCGGCTTGGCTGGCCGATTGGCCTGACCGGGCTGGCGGAGGGCGGGATGTTTCAGGCCTCGGCCCTGATGATGGGTTGGATTGGCACGATGGAGCTGGCCGCGCATGGCATCGCGTTGCAGGTGACAGCGCTAGCTTTCATGGTGCATCTGGGCCTCTCAAATGCTGCCACGGTGCGGGCGGGGCGGGCGATGGGGCGGGGCGATGCGGCCTCCTTGCGCGATGGGGCCAAGGTGGCGCTGATGCTGTCACTGGGCTTTGGCGTGATGATGGTGGTGCTGTTTTTGGCGCTGCCCGCGCAGATCGTCGCGCTGTTTTTGGACCGCGCGAACCCGGAAACCGCTGATATCATTGCCTTTGGCACGGTTCTTATGGCGCTGTCGGCGCTGTTTCAGATGGTGGATGCAACGCAGGTTATGGCGCTGGGGTTTTTGCGGGGGATGCAAGATACGCGCGTGCCGATGTGGATTGCGACGCTCAGCTATTGGGTGATCGGCATTCCGGCAAGCTATGTGCTGGCATTTCCGCTAGGGCTTGGCGGGGCGGGGCTGTGGCTGGGGCTGACCGTGGGGCTGAGCGTGGCGGCGGGTCTGCTGATGTGGCGCTTTTGGACCCGCGCGCCAAAGCCTTGATTTTACGGCGTTTCATAGCCTTCGATAATCACAGTATCACCGGTTGAAACCGGGTCGCGCAGGGCTTTGGCCGCTTGATATTCCGGGCTGAAATAGCAATCGCGTGCGGCTTGCAGGCTGGGGAATTCGATCACCACGGTTCGGGCGCGGCATTGGCCTTCTACCTGTTCCTGCGGCGCGCCACGGACAAGGAATCTGGCCCCGAATTTGGCGAAAGGGGCGGCGTTGGCGGCCTTATATTCTTCGTATACGGAGGGGTCGGTGACATCGACATGAGCGACCCAATATCCTTTGGTCATGGTGCTATCCTTTCGAATTAAAAATCTTTGTCAGGCGCGCCGTTTCTTGCTCAATCCCAAAAGGCGGGTTCACGATGAACATGCCGGAGCCGATCATCCGGTGGCCATCGCGCACGGGGGCAAAGCGGACTTCGTGGCGCAGGGCATCGGGAAAGGTTTGGGTCAGTTGCCCCAGCATATGGCCGTGGCTGCCGGAGGTCAGGATTGGGTACCAAAGTTCCAGAATGCCGACGTTCCACTTGCGCGCGATTTGGGCGAAG
>CALEMZ010000026.1 GCA_937910975.1 uncultured Pseudorhodobacter sp.
TGGGGCTGACCTTCCTGTTCATTAGTCATGATCTTTCGGTGGTGGCCCATACCTGTGACCATCTGGCGGTGATGTATCTGGGCCGTCTGGTGGAGACAGCACCCACACGGCAACTTTTTAAGGCGCCGCGCCACCCCTATACTAAAGCGCTGTTTTCGGCGATCCCCTCGCTGGACCCGGATGATCGTAAGGGCGGGCAAAAGCTGCAAGGCGAAATTCCCTCGCCCACCAACCAGCCGCCGGGGTGCAAGTTTCACACCCGCTGCCCGATGGTGATTGATCGCTGCCGGGTAGAGGAGCCGACGTTGGAAAACCCCGGCGACGGCCATTCCGTATCTTGCCACCGCTGGCGGGAACTTCTGGCGGAGCCTGCGGCGTAGCCAGCTCGCTGCCGTGATCACAGGCCGAAAACACTGGCTACTGGCGGTCCAACGTTGGGTAGCAGGGCAACAGCGAAGCCTTGTGAGCGCTCATCTCCGCATGTAAGCTGATTACAATCTTCTAAAGCAATCGCGAAAGCAGCTAACGTCCGACTAGTTCGATTATTTTATTTTCTGGAACCCTGCCTGATCGGGATGGAGGCTTGTGCCACATCGCATCACTGGGCGCGTGAGATTGCAGCGCTTGGTCACGAAGTCCGGCTGATCCCGCCGGCGTACGTGAAGCCATATGTGAAGCGGCAGAAGAACGACGCGGCCGACGCCGAGGCGATCTGCGAGGCTGTCACCCGGCCGAACATGCGTTTTGTGCCGGTGAAGACTAAGGAGCAGCCGAGTGTCCCGGTCCTGCACCGGTCGCGCGATCTGCTGATGTGGCAGCGCACGATGATCCTGAATGCGATCCAGGCACACTTCGCCGAGTTTGGCGTCATTGCTGCGCAGGGGCCTCAAAAGGTGGTCGAACAGGTCACGCGCCTTCGTGATGATGACACCCTGGGGTTACCGAGATCGCCCGGTCCGCGCGCCTTGCTTTGGCGGGTCAACTCGACAGCCTGGCCGCCGAGGTCCGGAACATCGAAAGGCAGCTAATGGCGTGGCATCGGCAGAATGCCGCGAGTCAGCGGCTCGAGACGATCCCGGGCGCGGGCATCATCACCGCCACGGCGCTCGTGGCCAGCGTGCCCGATCCAGCCGTGTTCAAATCCGGCCGTCAGTTCGCGGCCTACCAAGGCCTCGTGCCCAGACAAAACTCATCGGGCGGCAAGGACCGTCTCGGGCATATCTCGAAGATGGGCAACGGCTACCTGCGCCGGTTGCTCGTTGTCGGAGCCACATCTGTCACACAACGGGCGCCAACCACCGACACCCGAAGCGGGGCCTGGGTCCGATCGCTTCTCGAGTGCAAGCCAACGCGGCTCGTTACCGTGGCCATCGCCAACAAAACCGCGCGTACAGCCTGGGCGTTGTTGGCGAAGGGAGAAGACTACAAAGCCGTACCGGCTATCTGAAAGCAGGAGGAGATAGCGGCGCCTGACATCGCCGCGATGAGATGCAAGGGCAGAAGTGAGTGATGATGATCGAAAAGGGACCGCAGCCGAGACATCCCTAGGTCTAGTCTGGACATCAAAGTCTGATCTTCTGATCGGGAACTGGCATGCGGACTTCATCCGCTGCCCGGCAGGGCATTGCGCAGCAATGGCCCGAGAGGGAGGCCAGCGGTCATATGCACTGCGCAAAAAGGCCGGGCAAATGACCGCAACCTGTTTTGATCACCGTCAGATCAAAAGTAACCGCACCATTGATACCACCGTTATGCAGCTTGACTGTTCTCGGCACCGGCTGGTGCCCAGTTCCACGGTAGCAATTCGTCCAGCCGGTTGATCTTGTGATCATGGATACGGTCGAGGATGTCGGCGAGATACGCCTGTGGATCGATGCCATTCAGCTTGGCGGTCTCAATGATGGTCATGGCGCGGGCGAGTGTCTCGCCACCGGTGTCGGCCCCTGCGAAGAGCCAGTTCTTGCGATCTATTCCAATCGGGCGCAGTGCGCGCTCGGCCGGGTTGTTGTCGATTGCGACACGGCCATCGGTCAGGAACAAGCTGAAGGCATCCTGACGGCTGAGGCCATAGCGGAAGGCCTTGGCCAGATCGCTCTTGCCTGGAATGCGCAGGAGCTGCTGTTCGGACCAGGTAAAGAAGGCCGTGACCTTTGACTGGCTCAGTTTTTGACGCGCAGCATGGCGAACGTTCGCGGCTTGACCATTAATGTCGCGCTCAAGCTCGTAGAGCTTGCCGATCCGGTCGAGCGCCTCGCGGGCGATCTCGGACTTGGTCGATGTCCAAAAATCGTGGAAGTCGCGCCGAAGAAGGGCCCAACAAGCCGCTTCGCGCAAACGCGGCACACCACCCGGTTCAGGAGCGTAGAGTTTGGCATAGCCTTTGTAACCATCCGCCTGAAGGAAGCCACTTGCATTGGCCAGATGGCTCAGGACGTGCTCTTCCTTCCAGTTGGGCGCAAACCGATAGACGGCACCGGGTGGAGATGATCCCGCCCAAGGACGTTGATCGCGCACATAGGCCCAGATCCGGCCTTGTCTGACCCCTTTGCCAAGCCCCTTGTCGCGTAAGGAGCGATCCAGCACCCGGATTGGTGTATCGTCTGCGTGCAGCAGATCGCTGCCCATGATGTCGGCCTCGATCCGTTCAATCAGTGGCGACAAGATCTTCATGGAGCGGCCACACCAGCCGACAAGTGTACTCTCGGGGATGTCCGCGCCCATGCGCGCGAAGATTTCGTGTTGGCGATATAAAGGAAGGTGATCGTCGAACTTCGAGACGAGAATGTGGGCCAGCAGGTTTGGCCCCGCCATGCTGCCGGGGATGGGACGGCTCGGTGCGGGCTCCTGCACCATCTTCTCACAGCGGCGACAGGATTTCTTGATGCGGGCGATCTGAAGCACCTTCATCTGCGCGGCGATCATATCAAGCAGTTCACTGACATCCTCGCCCAAGACACGTAAATCGCCACCGCAGTCAGGGCAGCAGGTGCCAGGATCAAGCTCAAGGCGCTCGCGCAGGGTTGCGTCAGAGACACGTGGACGGCGGCGCAGTGTGGGGACAGACACCTCATCGGGTTTTGGCTCGTCCTGACCTTCATCTATGAGGTCATCGTCCCCTTCGGCGACAGCAACAAGCAAGTCTTCCAGTGCCAGCTCCAGCTGCTCGATCTCACGCTCGATCTTTTCCGATGATTTGCCAAAGGCCAGTTTCTGGAGTTTGGCGATCCGCAGACGCAGCGCCTGAACAAGTTGGTCATGGACCCGCAAGGTGGCCGATATCTTGGCATTCTCGACCTGCAACGCAGTGATCATCGCCTTCAAAACGGCGGGGTCGTTGGGGAGGTTTTGAACATCAATGGCCATGCGCCTGACTACTAAAAATCAGGCGTAAACGCCATATAAATAGCACTAATCAGGAGTATAATTCACCCAACTCGAGCCGGTGGTGCGCCCCAATCTGGCCTGCGCCAATCCATACCCTCCCACAACATCGCCAGTTGCGCACAGGTCAGCCGCGCCGCGCCTTCTGATGCCGTCGGCCAAGCAAAGCGGCCCCGTTCAAGCACCTTGTAGTAAAGGCAAAAACCCTGGCCATCCCAATAAAGCAGCTTGATCCGATCCCCGCGTCGTCCCCGGAACGCAAACACCGCACCACTGGCAGGCTTCTGACGCAGCACATCTTGGGTCAATGCCGTCAGGCCAGCAATCCCCTTGCGCATATCCGTCACGCCGCAGGCCAGATAAACCCGAACCCCAGTGCCCGGACCGATCATTCTGCTTCAACCGCACGGATCAGGGCCGTCAGCGCGACCGGGTCCATTGTGCTGTCAAAATGCAAACAACGACTATCTCGCAAGCGCAACTCAACTGCGGTCGGTGGTGGCGTTTCGGTTGCAAGCCACTGCGGCAACGGATTCCTGCCTGCCATTGGAATATCCAATGGACAGAAAAGAGCCCCACCGTCAGGCGACCAAAGCCCTTTCTTCTTCAGGTCATGCCGCCACGCATAAATTTGTTGCCGCCTAATCTCATGACGCTGCGCCACCTGGGTCACGCTCGCCCCACCGACATCAACCGACATGACAATCTCGAGCTTTTCATCGTCATGCCAAAAGCGTCGCCGCTCAATCCCAAGAATTTCGCCCCGCATCACAGACCCCGCATAAGAGACGTCGCTAAAGACGTCATTAAACACGTGTTTTAGATCAAAGCTCCAAGCTCAGGCAGGCGGTGCCAATGGCGCGGTTACGATCAAATTAATCCTTCCAAAAAAAGGAGCCGTCCACAAATGACACCACCCATGAAGCACATCCTAGCCCAAAACCAATCCTAAATATTGATTGGCCCTCGGGCAAACGCACCACGGCAAGGCAAATTTGACGGCGCAGAGAAAACGACGATGGAGGGATCTAGATTCGCGGCATTTTGCGCTGAAGAATGTAAATATCCATGATCCAGCCGTATCTTGCGCGCAGTTCCCGGCGGGTTTTGATGATCTTGAGTGCAGATTGTGCCAATGGCCCCGCCAAGATTGCCTGCTGCGGCATGCCAACATAGGCCCCCCACCAGATCATCACGCCTTCGGGGGCGATATCGGAAAACGAGCATTCTCCATCCAGCATGACGGCGATGCGGTCGATGCCTGTGGGCCAGCCCGTTTCGCGCAGTTTTCGCCCGGTCGTGACGGCGATGGGCGCTGCGAGATCATTGAGCGGGATGGCATGGGCGGCGGTCAGGGCTTGGAGTGACGTGATGCCGGGGATCACCGTGATCTTCGGTTGTGGCTGAAGCCGGGACGCGATGCGCAAAGTGCTGTCATAAAGCGAAGGGTCGCCCCAAACCAAAAGTGCGACACGGGCGTTTGGCGCGGGGGTGCTGGCGATGGCCGCGGCCCAAACCGCCGCGATGGCATCATGCCACGCCTCGACGCGCTGAACATAGTCTGGCGTTGCCTCATCCCGCACCGGCAGGTCAAATTCAACGATCCGGGTGGCGGAATTTGTCAGCACCTCGGCGCAGATCATCCGGCGGGTCTCGGCAAGCTCGGCCTTATCCTCGCCCTTGCGGGGGATCAGGATGATATCGGCGCCATTCAGCGCCCGTATGGCTTGGAGGGTGAGGTGTTCGGGGTTGCCGGTGCCGATCCCGACGAGAAACAGTTCTTTCATGTCAGCCCCCGGGTTTTCGAAACTATCCCCGGCAGCCGTGACGCCGCCGGGAAAAGATTTCAAGTGTTTTCTTGCGACCAAAGCCTGCCCGCAAGCCAGCCAAGCACCGCCCAGACGACAAGGGCCGTGCCCAGAACGCGGGCCGAGAACATCGCGCCAACCTCGGGAGGAGCCACGCCCCAAAAGCCGTCGGGCAGGGGCGCGCCGATGATATGCGGTGCTGCGAGCAACAGCACAGCCGCGCCCCAAACCAGATAGCCCCGACCGTAGGCCAAAAGGGCAAGGCCCGTTCCTGTGGCAAGCGCGGTTCCCCACCACCAGATTTGACGCGCTGTCAGGTCTGCGGCAATGGTGCCGGGCAGTTCGGGGGCCAAGCCAAGCGCTGGCGCAAGCTGAAAGCTGACAAAGCCCGCAATGCCCCACAGCAGCCCTTCACGCGCCGTGATCGCGATGCCAAAGCTTTGCGCAAGGCCAAAGCCTGCCGTCAGCAACAGCGCATAGGCGACATAGATCAGCCCTGCAAAAACCACCGTCAGGCTGTTGCGCACCAAGGGCGAGGCTTCGCCCGCATCGTCATCGTGGGACTGGGCGGCGTGGTCATCTCCCTCGCTCGGGGCGGTCATTGCGCCGTGGTCTGATGTCGAATGTGCCGCATCAAAATGCGTCAGCGCGCCGGATTCATATTGTTCGCCCAGCAGGATATACTGTTGGACAAATGCGAAATGCAGCAGGGCCGCAAGCAGGCCTGCCACAAAACCAGCGATCAACGCGCTGGTTACCATACGTTGGATCATTGGGTTTTTCCGCTGCCTTAGTGGCAGGGAAAGCCCGTTGCGTGGCGCACGTCATGCGCTGCGTCATGCAGGGCTGCCGATTGAGCATGGCCTGCCACAAACAAAATCGTGCCACCCAGAAGGGCCACGAACAGCACCGAAAGCAGGGCTGATGATTTTGCGGTTGCTTGGGTATTCGTCGTCATTTTCATTCTCCTAACCGTCACACCCGACGGTATAATTGTTTCCCTTGCACGGCCGGTCTCCTGACTCGCGGGTCATAACAGCTTTCCGCCTTCCCAACCGGAACCCCGGTCAGTGGCAATTTGGAAAGCCGCTCGCCGCATACAGTCGCGGGGGCGGTTGGGGTTGGGGCGCCGCATTTGGTCCGCCCGTTCCCATTCCCGTTTCAGTTCGGGCGCTTTGCGCCGATCGAACACCTTGCCGTTGCATTTGCCGCTTTTGGGCTGCGCGGGTCAAGGCAAAATGCGGCGCTGGGTGGGGGTATTGCGACCTTTGCGCTGCCTAACCGGGAATTCGCGCCAAGGCTTTGAGGCGCAGGTTGCCCAAGAGGCGGGCATCGGCGAAGTTTCCATCCGGGCTTTGGGCATAAAGCTGCAAGAAAGCCAGGATGTCGGGCAGGTCTGCGTCCGTGATGTCGCCGAAAAGATAAGCGGTTTTGCCTGTTGCGCGGCAGGCGAGGGTCGAGGGGCGGGCGCAGCCTGACATGCACTCGGCACCCGCGACCGCAACATCAAGGCCCTGCGCCGCAATCGCGGCCTTCAATCGGGCCTCCAGCCCGGTTTGTCCTGCGGGGCAAGACCGACAGAGGGTCAATGTCGTCATTCGCCCTCCGCCAGCGGCCCGATCAGGATCAGCGCGGGGCCATCACCGGCCTCTTCGACGACCAGACTTGCCAATGTGCCCAATGTACCGCGCACCAGCGATTGATTGGGTTTTGAGATGTTTTGCGCCAAAAGCACCGGCGTTGCCGCGCTCAGCCCGTGTTTTTGCAGGTTTTCGGCCAATGCCCCACAGGTGCGCTTGCCCATATAGACCACGGTGGTCGCTTCTGCATCCGCCAGGGCGGCCCAGTTCAACCCTTCGGGCAGGCCGCCGGTCACATCCGCCCCGGTCAGGAATTGCACACGCCGCGCGGTCAGTCGCCGCGTGAGCGGGATACCTGCGGCGGCGGCGGCGGCAGAGGCAGAGGTGACACCGGGGATAATCTCAAACTTGATCCCGGCGCGGCGCAGGGCGGCGATTTCCTCTTCCAGCCGCCCGAAAATCCCGGCATCGCCGGATTTCAAGCGCACAACATGCGCCCCCGTGCTGGCGTATTCGACCAGCAAGCGGTTGACGTGGTCTTGTTTGGGCGAGGCACGCCCGGCGCGTTTGCCCACGCCAATCAAATCGGCGCCGGGCTTGGCATGTTCCAGGATGGGACCGGAGGACAGGTCATCAAACAGCACCGCATCCGCGATCTGAAGGCGTTTCACGGCGGCAAGGGTCAGCAAATCCGGGTCGCCGGGGCCGGAGGAGACGAAGGATACAAAGCCGGTCATGACGCTTGCCCGATCAGGTGAAAATAGGTGCCCGTTGCCATGCCACCTTGCGCAAAGCGGCGCAGGGACCCGGTTTCGGGCACTTCCACACCGCTGGCATCGCGCACTTCGGCCAAGGGGGCGTCGGGCTGGTCCAGAATGGTGGAATAGTGAAACTCATGCCCGCGCAGCCGCGCGCCTGCTGCTTGTCCCGGAATGGGCTGCAACAGGGTTGCTTGGCGATAGCCAAGATGCATTTTGCGTTTTTCATATGAGGTGACAAGGCCCAGAAGTCCCGCCATCTCATGGCGTACGCCTTCTTTATCCACCAGTGCCGCCCCTAGGGCCATATAGCCGCCGCACTCGCCATGCACGGGGCGGGTTTGGGCAAAGCCTTTGATTTTTTGGCGAAAACCTGTGGCCGCGGCCAGTTTTCCTGCATGCAATTCCGGGTAGCCACCGGGCAACCAACAGCAATCGGCACTGTGATCGGGACCTTCGTCACCAAGGGGCGAAAAGGGAAGAATTGTGGCCCCCGCAGCGCGCCATGCCGCGATCAGATGCGGGTAAACAAAGGAAAACGCGGCATCGCGGGCAAGGGCGATGCGTTGGCCGGGAGGGGGCATTTTGGTCGGGGTTAAGGCCGGTTGCGGCGCGGCAGCACTGGCGGCCAGCAGCGCCGGAATATCCACATGGGCGGACACGAACGCGGCGGCGCGCTTCAAGATCGCGACGAGATCCAGGTTTTCCTCGGCCTGCACAAGGCCCAGATGCCGTTCGGGCAGGGTGATGTCGGGGTTGCGTGGCAGCGCGCCGAACACCGTAATGCCCTGCGCCGCCATGCCCGCACGCACCATCGCCTCATGCCGGGGGGAGGCGACGCGGTTGAGGATGACGCCCGCGAAAGGCATCTCCGGGCGCAGTTTGGCAAAACCAAGCGCCACCGCCGCCGCTGATTGCGCCTGCCCGGACACATCGATCACCAGCACCACGGGCCAACCCATCAGCGTGGCAATGTCTGCGCTGGCCCCGCTGCCCGTTTCTCCCGCAATGGCAACGCCGTCAAACAGGCCCATGGAGCCTTCTGCGATAATCAGCTCAGCATCGGAAGCCTGCGCCAGAATCCCACACAGGATGGCTTGCGGCATCGCCCAACTGTCGAGGTTATAAGAGGCGCGGCCAGAAGCGGCGTAGTGAAAGGCCGGATCAATGTAATCGGGCCCGCTTTTGAAAGGTTGCACCTTCACGCCCTGCGCCCGCAAGGCGGCCAATAGCCCCAGCGTGACGGTGGTTTTTCCAGTGCCCGAAGCCGGGGCTGAGATGAGCAGACCCTTGGGCATCAGGGCGCATCCGGAAAGCGCGGATCGGTGCCGACGGGGCGGTAGCGCCTGTCATAATCGCCTGCGTAAAGGCGGCTTTCGTCAAAATCTTCCGCACCGATGGCGTGGCCCACGAGGATCAGCGCGGTGCGCTCCATTTCCGCACCGATTGCGGTTTCAAGCGTCTCCAGCGTGGCTTTGACCACGCGCTGGTCCGGCCAGCTTGCGCGCCAGACCACGGCCACAGGGCAATCGGCCCCGTAATGCGGTGTAAGTTCGGCCACCACGCGCTCCAGAACATGCACCGAAAGGTGGATGGCCAGTGTGGCCCCGGTGGCGGCAAAGGCCGAAAGCGTTTCGCCTTCCGGCATGGCCGAGGCACGGCCAGAAGTGCGCGTCAAGATCACCGATTGCGCCACGCCGGGCAAAGTAAGCTCCGCGCCCAAAGCGGCGGCGGCGGCGGCAAAGGCGGGCACGCCGGGGGTCACATCATAAGGGATGTTCAGCGCCCGCAGGCGGCGCAACTGTTCGCCCATCGCTGACCAGACCGACAGATCGCCCGAATGAAGCCGCGCCACATCCTGACCTTCGGCATGGGCCGCGGCAATTTCGGCGATAATCTCATCGAGCGACAAAGAGGCGGTGTTCACAATCCGTGCGCCGGGCGGGCAGTGCGACAGCAGCGCCTGCGGCACCAGTGATCCGGCATAAAGACAGACCGGGCTGGCCGCGATCAGGTCGCGCCCGCGCAGGGTGATAAGGTCGGGGGCACCGGGGCCTGCGCCAATGAAGTGAACGGTCATGCGCTTTGTCCTTTCGCGAGGGCCATCGTCGCCGTGCCATCTGGCGCGGTGATGCGGCGTTGTATCAATACGGACCCCGGCCCGGCAGCGGCCAAAGCGGCGGCCTCGGCCACGGATGTCGGCCCATAGCGACCGGGCTGGTGCGGGGCAGGGGTTGCGGCGCGGTCACCTGCCAAATCCGCCAATGCTACGCTGACCAGGGGCAAAGCGCGCTCCGCCGCCAAGGCCCGCAACGCGGGATGGCCCGCCTTATCGGCGACGATAGCCAGGGCATCCACCGGAATATCCGCCAAAAGGCCACGCAAGCCAGGCAGGCTGGCCGAGGCGCGAAGTCCGAAACCTGCGACGATCATAGCACCACGCTCCATTGTACCACGGGGCGGGCCGGCACCCAGCCGCGCATGCGGCCCAAGGGGGCGGCGCTGGCAAGCTCCAGCCGCAACAAGCTGCCGCCCTTGCGTGCGTGCCAATCGGCCAGCAGCATTTCGGTTTCCAGCGTTACCCCATTCATCACCAACCTCGTGCCTTGGGGCATGTTGGAAAACAGCGTTTCCAGCAATGGCCCATTGCCGCCACCACCGATGAAAACCGCGTCTGGCGCAGGCAGGCTGGCACATTGGGCGGGCAGTTGCCCCTGCTCCACAGCGCTGTTGATCACCTGCATCTGCTGCAAAAGGCCAAACCGCGTGATGTTCTCGGCGATATTCGCGGCCCGATCCGGCTTTGCCTCAATTGCCACTGCGCGCCCGCCCGCAAGACACCATTCGACCGAGACAGAGCCAGAGCCGGCACCGATATCCCAAAGCGTTTCGCCGGGGCACGGGGCCAAAGCGCAGAGCGTCAGCGCCCGGATCGGGCGCTTGGTGATCTGGCCATCATGGGCAAAGGCGTCGTCGGGCAGGCCGGGGGTGGCGGGCAGGCCTGCGGGGGTAGCAACCGCCAGCCCCACGGCAACGGGGGCGGCAATATCCACAAGGGCAAAGCTTTGGGCGGTTGTGGCCCGGCAGCGCTGATGCGGGCCGCCCAAGCGTTCCATCACCTCCATCTGCGTATCGCCAGCCCCGCGCGCGGTCAGCCATTCGGCCAGCGCTGCGGGTGCCTGCCCGTCGCGCAGCAGGCACAAGATACGCGCCCCCCGGTGCAGGGCGGGCAGAAGCCGCTCAAATGGGGCGGCATGCAGGCCAAAGCAACGGGTTTCCTCCAGCCGCCAGCCTAAGTGGTTCGCGGCCAGTGCAAAGGTTGAAGGCGCGGGGAAGGATTGCCATTCGCCCGGCTGAATATGCGGCAGCAAGGAGCCGCCCGCGCCAAACCAAAACGGATCACCCGAGGCCAAAACCACCACAGGCCGCCCGCGCAAGGCTAGAACTGGCGCCACCGAAAACGGTACGGGCCAAGCATGGCCACGCAGGCCGACATTGGCCAGTTCCAGATGGCGCGGCCCGCCAAACACGGCCTCGGCCCGCGCCAAGGTGTCACGGCTGGCGCTTGACAAACCGCCCAACCCGCCTTCATTCAAACCAATGATGCTCAACCAAGGGTCAGCCATGCGCCTCCTCCTTTTGGGTGGTACAACCGAAGCCTCGATGCTCGCCCGCGCTTTGGCTGCGCGCGGGGTGGATGCGGTGTTTTCCTATGCCGGGCGTACCCAAGAACCGGTAACGCAGCCCCTGCCAACGCGGATCGGCGGTTTCGGGGGTGTTTCGGGGCTGATCGATTATCTGCACACAAAGCGTATCACACATATCATCGACGCCACGCACCCTTTCGCCGCCGGGATGAGCCGCAACGCTGTGGAGGCCAGCCTCGCTACGGGCCTTCCATTGCTGGCGCTGGAGCGCGCGCCGTGGCAGGCAAAGGCAGGCGACCATTGGACCCATGTCACCGATATCGAAGGCGCTGTGGCCGCATTGCCTGAAGCCCCGGCGCGGGTTTTTCTGGCCATAGGCAAACAGACGTTGGCGCCGTTCGCCGCCAAGCCCCAGCACCATTACCTTTTGCGCCTCGTCGATCCGCTGGGGGCATTGCCCCTGCCCAATGCAACCGCCCTTGTGGCGCGCGGGCCGTTTGATGAGGCGGGCGATACCGCATTGCTGCGCCTGCATCACATCACCCACGTCGTTGCCAAGAACGCAGGCGGCAGCGGGGCAGAGGCCAAAATCCGCGCCGCGCGCGCGCTGGGCTTGCCGGTGATCTTGGTGGAGAGGCCAAGCCTGCCGCCCCGGCAGGTTGCGGCGAGCGTTGATGCGGTGCTTGGCTGGCTGGATCATAGCGCGGATCGCGGCGTATAAATATGCGGCCCGATGCGCCGGGTCTGCGAATTCCCGACAATCACCACGGTGCGCATATCGGCCATGTCCGGTACGGCCTCTGCCAAGGTGACGGTGTTCAAGGCCTCCTCGGGGGTTGAAACCGCACGGGCAAAGGTGATGAGGCGCTGCGGCTCGCAATGATCTCGTAAAATCTCCAACACGCGGGCAAATTGATGCGGGCGGCTGGCAGAGCGCGGATTGTAAAACGCCATAGCAAAATCACCCTGCGCGGCCAGGGAAACCCGCTTTTCCACCGTGGCAAAGGGTTTTAGGTTGTCGCTCAGGTTGATGGCGCAGAAATCATGGCCCAAGGGCGCGCCAGCGCGCGCAGCGGCGGCCAGCATGGCGGTGATGCCGGGCAAAATCCGAATATCCAGCGCTAGATATTCCGGGAAGGTCTCCAAAGCCTCAAAAATCGCTGAGGCCATGGCAAAAACCCCCGGATCCCCCGAGGAAACAACGACCACGCGCTTGCCTTGCGCCGCCATTTGCAACGCATGTTGGGCGCGGTCCATCTCCACCCGGTTGTCGGAAGGGTGCAGCGTCAGGCCCGTACGCGACGCAACGCGCGCAACGTAAGGAATATAGCCCACCACATCGGTTGCCTGCGCCAGTACCGCCGTCACCTCTGGCGTGACAAGCGTTTGCGCGCCGGGGCCAAGCCCTGCAACAACCAACCAGCCGCTCATTCCGCGATCTCCGGGCGGCGACCATGGCCATGGATCAACACGATGGCGAAATAGGGTGTTTCGGTCCCATCCACCTCGGCCAGTTTCACGACGCGCTGCTTTGGCATTGTGCCGTATTCCACCAGCCAGGCGGCATCGAGCCGCCCTGCGGCCTCCAGCGCGCGGCGCACTTTGGGCAGGTTGCGCCCGGTTTTCATGATCACCAACGCATCTGATTGCCGCATGTGCTGGATCAGGTCTTCCTCGGGCAGGGTGGCCATCAGCACCGTCATCACGTCATCGCCCCAAGTGATCGGGATGCCGGTTGCGTTCCAACACCCTGTCATGCCGGTGATACCGGGGATCACGTCAATCTCCACCCGGCCCAGCAGGCGCGTGTAAAGATGCATGAAAGAGCCGTAGAAAAAGGGGTCGCCCTCACACAGCACCACCACCTCGCCGGGCATTGCGGCAAGGCGTGCGGCCCAATCGTCGTAGAAGCGGGCCAGAATATCGTTATATTCTGGTGTGTTGAACAGAACTTCTGTGGTGACAGGATATTCCATCGCAAATTCGGTCGCACCGGGGGCCAGCATCCCCTCCACAATCTGGCGGGCTTGGCCTTTACGGCCCGCCTTGCGGAAATAGGCGATTTGCGTGGCCTGCCGAATGGCCCGGTCTGATTTCACCGAAATCAGATCAGGGTCGCCCGGCCCAAGCCCCGCGCAGATGATCCGAGCCATATCTATTCCTTCCGGCTGGCAAGCGCGTTGACCGCCGCCACTGTGATTGCCGAGCCGCCAAGCCGCCCCTGGACCACCAGCGAGGGCACGGGTGGGGCCGTCATCAGCGCTTCTTTGCTTTCGGCGGCCCCGACAAAGCCCACGGGGCAGCCGATGATGGCGGCGGGACGCGGGCAGCTTGGGTCTTCGAGCATGTTGAGCAGGTGGAAAAGGGCGGTCGGCGCGTTGCCAATAGCCACCACAGCCCCGGCAAGTTTCGGGCGCCACAGTTCCAGCGCCGCCGCTGAGCGGGTGTTTGACATTTCAGCCGCCATTCCCGGCACGCGCGGGTCTCGCAAAGTGCAGATCACCTCATTGTCTTTGGGCAGGCGGGTGCGCGTGATGCCTTCGGAAACCATATAGGCATCGCACAGTATCGGCGCGCCGTCCTCAAAAGCTGCCCGCGCGGCAATGGCCATGCCCTTGGAAAACTGGATGAATTTCTCCAGCCCAACCATCCCGGCCGCATGGATCATGCGCACGGCGACAATCTCTTCCTCCGGCGTGAAGCGCGCAAGGTCGGCCTCGGCCCGGATCATGGCAAAGGATTGCAGGTAGATGGCGGCACCGTTGGTTTCATAGCTATGGGGCATGGGGTGTCTCAAATATCAGGTCAGGGTCCGCAAGAAGCGCAGCGGCGGTGAAGCTTTGGTTGGGCGTGCCAGAGGCGGGGGCGTTGTGCAGCAGGCCATAGCCGCCTGCCTCGGCCAGCAAAACCGTTTGTGCTGGGCCGGGCTGGGCGCAACCTTTTGCACAGCCCGAGATATGCAGGATTTGCCCTTTTCGAACATTGCCAGCCAAGGCGCGGGCAAGGCTGCGGGTGGGGCCAAGTGCTTGTGGGCAGCCGGGGGCACCTGTGCAGGCGACCACACGCAAAAGCGGGTCATCAGGCTGGGAGATCAGATCAGGCAGGTGCGGGGCCGCACGCAGGTCTTCGACCAACAGCAGCCGCCACGGTGTCGCGCGCAGGTCGCCCAATTGGGCGAGGGCGCGCAGGGATTGGGCGGTTAGCTGGCCAAAGGCGGGGCCAAGCAAATAGCCTTCGGGCACGGGTCCGGGGCGGGGGTGATAAGTCGACGCGCCCGCCATCGCCACAGACGCGTGATCGGGGGTCATGCCGCGCGCGATATGTGGTGCCATGCGGCCACGACCATCCGGGCAACCGCCAGACGATACAAACCATGCCGCAAGTGCGACCGCCTTTGGTGCGGCATCCTCCACCGTCACAGTCTGGCCCATAGCCATGCCTTCGGCGCGCAAGATCAGCCCGTCCCCGGCCCGCTCAATCCGAATATCGGCCGAGGCTTCGCGCAAGACCGGGGTCGGGCCGGTATCGATGGCAAATCCAAATTTTCCGGGCGTATCAGGCGCTTGTGGATTTGCCAGTGCCTCCTCAAGCGCCGCCGCGATACGCGGGGCGGCATCGCCCGCCTGCCAGAACGGCGTGATCAGGATGTTGCGGCGACCTTCTGCCTCGGCGCTGTCGTCGATCAGGCCCAAGCCGCGCAATCCGTCGATCAGGGCTGGATGGCTTGCCTCTGTCACGCCACGGATTTGCAGGTTGGCGCGGCTGGAAAGGTCCAGCATGCCATTGCCATGCGCCAAGGCCAGATCGGCAATACCCATCGCTTGCGCCGCCGTCAGTCGCCCGCCGCGCAGCCGCACCCGCACCACCAGCCCATCGCCTGACATCATCGGGCGCAGTGCGCCGGGGCACCAGCCCTGAATTATTGGGGTCGTGCTCATTCACCAGCCTCCAGACAGGCGGCAATCGAGTTGCGCCGGGTTAGCCAGAGGTCCGCATCGCGCAGGGCTTGGAACCGCGCCTGCATCGCGGCCAAAGCCGCAGGGTTTTCGCGGGCCATGAAAGCCACAAGGTCATCACGTCCCAAAGTCGCCTCATGGTACAAATCGAACAAATGCGGCGGGACGGCGCGGGTCAGATGGGCGAAAGAGGCGAGGTGATCCAGCGTCGCGGCCACTTCCGCCCCGCCCCGGAATCCGTGGTTCATCATTGATGTCGCCCAGTTTGGATTGGCCGCGCGGGCGCGGATCACGCGTGCAATCTCTTCGGCCAATGTGCGGGCGCGCGGGGTATCGGGGCGCGTGGCGTCCAGATGGTAAAGTGCGGGGGCTTGGCCCCCCAAGGCCGCAACGGCTGCGGCAAAGCCGCCTTCATGGGCGGCATAGTCAGAGGCCATAAGCACGTCCGTCTCTGCCAAATCCTGCACATGGGCAAAGCCATCAGCGGCCAGCACCCGGCTTTCAAGGGCGGCCCGTGCGTGATGGGTGGCCCCCTTTGCGTCAATCGCCCATTCCGAGCCTTTCAGCCAGGCTTCCCCTGCCTGCGCGCGGCCATTCTCCGAATAATCCTCCAGCGCGATGGTCATGGACATGCCGTATAGCCCCGGCTTGGGGCCAAACACGCGGTGTGTGCGCAGACGGTAAGGGTTATCCTCCGGGGCCTCGTCACGCGCGGCCAAGGCATCCGCCGCCGCCTCAAACAGTTGCGCAAGCCCCGGAAAAACATCGCGAAATAGCCCCGAGACGCGCAGCGTCACATCAATACGCGGGCGGCGCAGCAGCGCCAGTGGTGTGATCTCATAGCCCGAGACACGCTCGGACCCTTCATCCCAGCGCGGCGCAACCCCGGCCAGGTGCATCGCCATGGCAAATTCCTCGCCAGAGCTGCGCATCGAGGCGGAACCCCAGAGGTCAATCACCAGCCCGCGCGGCCAATCGCCATGGTCCTGCAAATGGCGGCGCAGCAATTCCTCGGCCAGTTTCACGCCCTGCGCATAGGCACTGCGCGACGGCACCGCGCGCGGATCAACCGAGAACAGGTTGCGCCCGGTTGGCAACACATCTGAGCGTCCACGGTAGGGCGATCCAGAGGGGCCGGGGGCGACGCGCCGACCAGCAAGCGCGGTCAGCAGGCCCGCCATTTCGCCCGCAGCGCCAAAAATATGCAGCCCCTCGCCATACTGGCTTTCCTTCACGTCGCAAACGAAACGGTCGATCCGGGTGATCGCCTCGGCGGGGGAGGCATCGGGGGCAAGGCCCAGATCGGCCTCCACCCCTGCCGCCTGCGCTTCAGCCCGCACATCGGCGATCAGGCGGTTGCGGCGCGCGGGGTCCAGGCCATCGGCGGTGGAATATTCGTCCAGCAACCGCTCCAGCCGTGTCATCGCCACTGGGGTTTGCGATTGCGCCATGGGCGGCGGCATATGGCCCAAGGTCACGGCCCCGATGCGGCGCTTGGCCTGCGCGGCCTCTCCCGGATCATTGACGATAAACGGGTAAATCACCGGCAGCGGCCCCGTCAGAGCATCGGGCCAGCAATTGGCCGAAAGCGCCACGGATTTGCCCGGTAGCCATTCCAACGTGCCATGCGCGCCGATATGGACCAAGGCGTGCAGCCCTTGGGCGCGCAGCCACAGGTAAAAGGCCACATAGCCATGGCGCGGCGTGCGCGACAGGTCGTGATAGTCATCGTCGCGGGTTGTCACCTCGCCCCGTTCGGGTTGCAGGGCGACAAGCGTGTCGCCCCGGCGCAACGCCTTGAACTGGAAGGTGTTATCCCTGATGTCGGGGTCCGTTTCCGGCGCCCCCCAAGCGGCGATCACGTCTGCTTGCAAAGCCTCAGGCAGGGTTTTGAACGCGGCGCGGTAGGCGTCAAGGGGCCAACTTAATGCACTAGCACTCAGCGCATGCCCAAGGTCTTGGCCCGGTGCCGCATTATAGCCCTCAGCCTCCAGTGCAGCCAATATTGCCTCGGCAGAGGCAAGCGCATCAAGCCCAACGGCATGGGCTAGTTGGTAGGATTTGCCGGGATAGGTGGAAAGCACCAGCGCCAGCTTTCGCGCATGTGCCGGCGTTTGGGAGAGCCTGTGCCAAGCCGAGACCTTTTCCACGGCAGCCTCGATCAGGGCGGCATCAGCGCGATGCGTAAAGCGGGAGTATTGCAGGTCAGGGTCGCGCGGGGTCGGGGCCTTGAAGCTGACAGCCCCTGCAAAGATCCGCCCATCCACTTCGGGCAAAACCACATGCATCGCCAGATCGGCGGGCGAAAGCCCGCGATCCGCAGCCAGCCATTCCTTGCGCCGCGCGGTGGAAAGACCGACCTGAAACACCGGGCAACCCGGCGCATCGAGCGGGGATGTGCCATCCGGCCCTTTGGCCGAAAAGGCGGTCGCATTGACAATCGCCACCGGGGCGAGGCTGCCAAGCGCCGTGCGCACCCATTCGGCAGCGACCGGCGCTTTGAGCGAATTGGCAAAGAGGCCAACCGCATTGAAGCCCCGCGCCCGCAAGCCTTCGATCAGCGCATCGACGGGGCTGGTATCGGCCGAGGTCAGGTAACTGCGATAAAAGGTAACGGCAACGGCAGGGCCGCCCTCCGCAGGGCCGGGGATTACACCGTGCGCGGGGTCATACCAGCCACATTCCGGCACCGATTTATCACCCGCGACCGGCCCGGCATAAAGCCCTGCCGCAAGCGCAAGCTGGGCAAGTGCTGCCTGTGCCGCCACCGCGCCGCCCGCTTCGCACAGCGCCGAAAGGCGGCGAAGGGTGGAGATGGGGAGGGTCGAAAGCGCATCCAGCCGGGCATCGGGGCGACCATCAGCGGGCAGGATCGCCAAGGCGATGCCCTTGCGCCTTGCGAGGTCTTGCAACTGTGCAAGCCCGTAGGCCCAATAGCTTTCGCCGCCGATCAGCCGGACGAGAATGCCTTTGGCACCGTGCAGCGTCTGCTCGACATAGGTATCTACCGACAGCGGGTGGCGCAGTGCCACAAGGTTTGCCAAACGGGTGGAGGGCAGGCTGGCCCGCCCCCGTTCCCAGCCTGCCGCGAAAGCGCCCAGGTCACTGTCGGAAAACGACAACACCACGAGATCAGCGGGGGATTGCCCCACGTCAAACGGTGTATCCGTTTCCTCCAGCCCGTGGCTTTCGCGAAAGACGACATGCATGGGTCAGGCCTCTAGCACCGCGCGGATCGCCTGCGCATTGATATGATCATGCTCGGCAATCACCACCAGCCGCGTTTGGCGCGGGGTGTCGCCCCAAGGCCGGTCATATTGCGCGCGAACACGCTCGCCCACGGCCTGCACCAGCATTCGCATCGGTTTTCCCGTCACCGCGACATAGCCTTTGACGCGCAAAATATGCTGTTCGCGCGCAAGCCGCATGATGGCAGCCTGCAGCGCCTCCGGGTCGTCCACTTCGGCCAGATCAATCACGACGCTTTCGAAATCATCATGCTCATGGTCGTCATGGCCATCGTGATGCGAGGGGCGCGCCGCAAGGTCAT
>CALEMZ010000027.1 GCA_937910975.1 uncultured Pseudorhodobacter sp.
CGGTGGCTTTGTCGTTATTCAGCTGGCGATGGATAACGCCGTTTCCATGGCCGCCGCCCGCACCAAGGGTATCACATCCGAGGTGGCAGGCCGCGCCGAAGTGCTGGTGGTGCCGGGCATCGACGCGGGCAATATGCTGGCCAAACAGCTCACCTATATCAGCCATGCCGAGGCGGCGGGGCTGGTCATGGGCGCGCGCGTTCCTGTCATCCTCAACTCTCGCGCTGATAGCTCTATGGCGCGGCTCGCCTCTTGCGCCGTGGCTGCCGTGCATCACGCGCGGATGCAAAGCCTGAAGGATTTGTCATGACCCTGCCCACCCTCGGCGCCGCCCTCACGCTTGATATGCTGGCCCTGCACCGCGACTGGATGCTATCGGCCCCGCGTGACCTTGAACTGCAAAGCTTCTGCCTGCCGCATGTGCTTAACGGCGATCTTGCGACCCCGCTGGCGCGCGCGAGCAAACTGATCGACGGGCTGACAGGGCGCATCGGCATCCATGGCCCCTATATCGGCTTTAGCCTTGATAGCGCCGATCCCGATGTCGCCCTGATCGTGCAGGCGCGGATGCTCAAGGCGCTGGAGGTCTGCGAGGCGCTGGGGGCCACGCAAATGGTCATCCACTCGCCCCTCACCGCATGGGACCACAGTGAGCATCAAATTGACCCCTATGCACCGCTGATCCAGATTGAGCGGCTGCGTTTTATCCTTGGCCCGGTTTTGAAACGCGCTGAGGATAGCGGTGTTACCCTTGTGCTGGAGAATATCGAAGATGTGGACCCAGGCGCGCGCTGCCGCATGGTTGATGCGCTGAAATCCCCGGCGCTGAAAGCGTCGCTTGATACTGGCCACGCGCAATGGGCCCATGTCACTGCCGGCGCGCCGCCGGTGGATGCCTATGTCTTGGCCGCTGGAAAGAGGTTGGAACATGTGCATCTTCAAGACAGCGACGGCTTTGCCGACCGCCATTGGCATCCCGGCGATGGCCCACTGAACTGGCTCGCCATTTTTGCGGCTTTGCGCGCGCTGCCCAAGATGCCGCGCCTGATCTTGGAGGTGAACGATCTGCGCAATGTCACCCGAGGTGCGGCGAACCTTTTGGCGATGGGGCTGGCCGAGTAGCACCGCGCGCACGAACCCTGTGCGCAGCGGGTCGTTGGCTGTGATGACTTCCTTGCCTGCCACCATGAGGCCACCGATTGTAATAGGTACAAAATTCCGGGGTCGGAGGCATTGATCCACGCGCAGCGCCATGGTCAGACTGGCAAAACGGAGGCGTATCATGCGTATTTTTATCAATGGATTTGGGCGGATCGGGCGGTCGGTTCTGCGTGCCTATTTACAGACGCCCGACCGTTGGCCGGGGGTGGAAGTGGTGGGCATCAATGATATTGCCACGCCAGAAATGTGCGCCTACCTTTTTGAATTTGATAGTGTTTTTGGCCCGTGGCGCGGCGCGGTCGCGCTGGAGGCTGAGGCCTTGGTGATTGACGGGCAGCGCATCCCCCTGCACCGGGTCGCTGACATTTCCTCGCTGGATCTGCGCGGGGTGGATTTGGTGATGGAATGTACCGGGCGCGCGGATGGCCGTGAAATGGCAGCGCGTGGTGCGCGGGCCGGGGCTGCGCGGGTGCTGGTGTCCGGCCCGTCCAATGCGGCGGATTATACGGTGGTGCTGGGGGCCAATGAGGCGGGGCTTTTGCCCTCTCATCGCATCATTTCCAACGCCTCATGCACCACTAATGCGCTGGCCCCACTGGTCGCCCTGATTGAGGCGGAATGGGGGGTTGTGACCGGCTCCATGACCACGATCCACTGCTATACCGGCAGCCAGCCGACGGTGGACGCGCCTGCCGCCGATTTTGCGCGCAGCCGGGCGGCGGCGATTTCAATGGTGCCGACCACCACCTCGGCGCAGCGGTTGCTTGACCATGTGCTGCCCGATCTGGCAGGGCGGATCGAGGGATCGGCGGTGCGGGTGCCGGTGGCGAGCGTTTCAGCCGTGGATCTTGCGGTGATGACCGCGCGGCCTGCGACGGTGGACGCGGTGAACGCGGCCTTTCGTGCGGCAGGCGGGGTGATTGGGGCGACCGACAAGGCGCTGGTATCCACCGATCTGCGAGCGCGGCGCGAAAGCATTGTGATGGCCTGCCCCGAAACCCGGATCACGCGCGGCGGCATGCTGCGGGTGTTTGGCTGGTATGACAACGAATGGGGTTTTTCCAACCGGATGCTGGATATGGCGATGATCTTGGGGCGCATGGCGTGAGCGCCGATCTGGACCAGGTTTGTGCCGCGATTGCAGCCCATAGCACTGCCCCCGGCGCGCGAATGCTGGTGGCTGTTGCCGGGCCGCCGGGGGCAGGAAAATCCACCTTGGCTGAGGCGCTCGCCTCCCGGATTGAGGGGGCCGCCGTGGTGCCGATGGATGGGTTCCATCTTGATAATTCGATCCTTGCCGCGCGGGGGTTGACCGCCCGCAAAGGCGCGCCGGAGACGTTTGATGTGGCCGGGTTTGCCGCCTTGCTGGCGCGGCTGAAAACCGAGCCTGAGGTCGTGATCCCGTTGTTTGACCGGATGCGTGATGCGGCGGTGGCGGGGGCCGCCGTCATCGGGCCTGCGGATCGGGTCTTGATCATTGAGGGCAACTATTTGCTGCTGGATGAGGCCCCTTGGCACGCGCTTGCGCCGCTGTGGGATTTAACCGTGCAGATCGCGGTGCCACTGCCTGTGCTGGAGGCTCGGTTGATTGCACGCTGGCGCGAGCTTGGCCACAGTGATGAGGCTGCCAAGGCCCGCGCCCTAGGCAATGACATTCCGAACGCGCAGCGGGTTCTGGCGGGCTCTGCCAAGGCTGATCTGGTGGTGGCCCAAGGGTGAAAGAACTTCCAGGTGTGCCTGTTTTGCCCTGTAGCCCTATGAATTTTTTTACCCGATAGGACCGCGCGACCAGTACTTTGCACTGCTTGCACCGCTGCAAAAATGATGCCACCTTGCAGCCCAATCCGCGTAACGCGGCAATCTCGGAAAGGCACGGCTATGAAACAGATCCCCCTCGGTTCAACAGGGCTTATGGTTTCGGAATATTGCCTGGGTACGATGACCTGGGGCTCGCAAAACACCGAGAGCGAGGGGCATGACCAGATTGCCATGGCGCTGGAGCATGAGGTGAACTTCTGGGATACGGCGGAAATGTACCCAACCAACCCGGTGCGCGCCGAAACTATTGGTGGCACCGAAAAGGTGATCGGCAATTGGTTTGCGCGCAATGGCGGGCGTGACAAGGTAGTTCTTGCGACCAAGATCACGGGCGAGGGCAACGGCTTTGTTCGTGATGGCGCACCGGTGACGGGGGCCAACCTGCGCGAAGCCGTCGAGGCGTCGTTGGGCCGTCTGAAAACGGATTACATTGACCTGTTTCAACTGCATTGGCCCAATCGCGGCTCTTATCATTTCCGCAAGAGGTGGACCTATGCGCCGCAGACCACCGCCCCGGAAGTGATCTTCGCGAATATGACGGATGTGCTGCAAACGGCGGGCGAACTGGTGGCGGAAGGCAAAATCCGTGCGATTGGCCTGTCGAATGAAAGCGTGTGGGGGGCGACGAATTGGGTGCGGCTGGCGGCTGCGATGAATTTGCCGCGCATGGCCGCGGTTCAAAATGAATATTCCTTGCTGTGCCGTCAGTTCGATACGGATTGGGCAGAGTTTGCCGCGATGGAAAACATGCCGTTGCTGGCGTTCTCGCCTTTGGCCGCAGGGCTTCTGACGGGTAAATATGCGGGTGGGGTGATCCCGGATGGCACGCGGCGGGTCTACACGCCCGAACTGGGTGGGCGGGTGACGCCGCAGGTGTTTGAAGCCGTTGCCGCCTATCTGGGGGTGGCTGCGCGTCACGGGCTGAACCCGGCGCAGATGGCACTGTCTTTCGTGCGGCACAGGCCTTTCCCCGTGATCCCGATCATCGGGGCGAGCAATCTGGAACAGTTGCGCACCAATATCGCCGCAGCCGATCTGGTGCTGTCGGAAGAGGTGTTGGCCGATATCGACACCACGCATCGCCATTTTCCCGCGCCGTTCTAAGGTGAACGCGCGGGCTAAGTTGAAAGCGTGCGGCATGGTGAGGGGCATTGGCGCGCTTGCCTTGGCGCTCGCCTTGGCCGGATGCCAGCTTGGCGGTATGGGCGGGCAGGGCAGCGATATCGCCAGTCCGGCGGCATTGTCAGGCCCGGCAGTTGAGGTGACAGCTTTGCCCCCATTGGGTGCATCGGCCCCTGTGGCGACCGCTGATGCCATCCCGGACAGCCCCAAGCCTGCGTCGGAAACCGTGCAAGCCGCCCCACCACCACAGGCCACGCCAATCATACCGCCCGAGGCCAAATCCCTCGCACAGATCGCTTGCGAAAAGCGAAAGGGGCGATTTGTGTCTCTGGGTCGGTCTGGCGCGATGGCCTGCCAGTTTCTCACCCGTGATAGCGGCAAGCAATGCCGCCGAGAGAGCGATTGCGATGGGGCCTGCCTTGCCCGATCCGGCACCTGTTCGCCGGTTAAGCCGTTGCTGGGGTGTAATTTGATATTGCAAAATGACGGGCGGCAAGTGGAATTATGTATCGACTGATCACGCTTTTGCTGCTCGCTGGCTGTGCTGCCACGACGCCTGCCGAGGGGTTTCGCTATCCGGGCAAGCAGATATATTCCAACGCGGTGCTGGAAAACGCGCGGCTTGCGGGGCGCTGGGTGCAGGTGGCGGAATTCGCCACCGCTGATGCGGCACAGTGCAAGCTGGGCGGGGCGGAGTTGACACAGACACCGACAGGATTGACGCTGGCGGCAAGGCTGTGCCTCAACGGCACCTCCACCAGCTTTTCAGGCCCGTTGCGGGCCAGCGGGCCGGGCCGCTTTTCCCCGCCAAAGGGCGAGCCGTGGTGGGTGGTCTGGGCCGATGTTGGATACCGGACGCTTGTGATCGGCACGCCCTCAGGGCGGTTTGGTTTCATCCTGAACCGTGATGGCGGCTTGCCCGAAGACCGTTTGCGCGCCGCGCGTGAGGTGTTGGAGTGGAACGGCTATAACCTTGCGATGCTTCGGTACTAAAGGCTGGCGCGCAGGGCACGTAGATGGGCGGCCACATCGCGCGCGCCAAGGGCGGCTTCGCGCACCAGCCAATCGAAGTGCTGGATCAGGCTTTCCACGCGAATGGAATCTCGGAAGGCAAGGTAGTGGCGGCCCAGATAGATCACCGCCAAAAGTGGGCCAAATACCGTGACCGGGGCTGAAAACACCCGCCGCGCATCGAACAGATAGAGCCGGAGCGACGGATAAAGCTGCTCAGTGAGCGCGATCATCCTATCCAGCTGCTCTTTGCGCAGTGCCAGTGGCAGGCCGTGATAATAGCCGCTGGCCTCGGCAAAGGCAGTCAACTCATGCATTGGCAGCGCAATTTCATAGTCCGACCGCGCCGCTCGCATCCAATCCAGCCGATCGCGCGAAGCCCCGATGGCCTGATCGGTGCTTTTGCCCAGATGCGGGTCATACTCCCAACGCAGCATGGCATCGGTCTTGAGCATATCGGGCAGGGTCGCAGGCACATGGCGGATCTTGTAGCCAGCCGCCTCACGGTGCCAGTTGAAAATTTGCTCATCAATCAGCGCACGGGGCGCCTCGGTCAGTGCAAGCGAGGCTGCAAGCAGTTCGGCCCCCATCTCGGGCCGCTCCGTTAGCCCCAAAAGCCAATCGGCACTGACTCGCAACGCTTTGGCACATTCGGCCACCACCTGCGCATTGGGCAGGCGGGTGCCGCCATCGGTCAACAATTGCGAAATGGTGGAGCGATCCACCCCGATAGCGCGGGCCAGACCCGCCTGTGAGATCGAGGCTGCCGCCATGCCCGTGGCGAGACGACCACGAAATAAGAGGGCGCGATCTCTTTTGTTTGGTTTGCTCTGCATTGGTGATAATTCTAAACAATGTTCCAAAAATATTGCGCATATGCAGACTACCGCAACAGACGCGATGGCGCTATCCACAATCACAACCCAAGGAGTGATTGATGGAAACCCGCCGCCGAAGTTTGGTAAAAGCGAGTGTCTGGCAAGGGCTTGGCCTGTTGTCGATGATGCTGATCGGCTGGCTTGTGACGGGATCGATGGCCGTGGCAGGCGGGCTGGCGGCGGCAAATACGGTGGTTGGATTTGCGGCCTATCTGCTGCATGAGCGACTTTGGGCACGGATCGCGTGGGGAAAGGTTGGGGCATAAGATGCGCATTGCGCAGGTTGAATGGCAGACGCTGCTTGTGTTGATTGCGACCTATGTGGTTTGGGCCTTGGCCACGACGTTCGTTTTTGGGTGGAACCCTGTCGCTGGAACTGTGCTAACCGGGCTTGCCATCACGCAGTTTTCTTCGCTTCAGCATGAGGCGCTGCATGGCCATCCGTTTCGCAGCAAGCTGGTGAATGAGGTGTTGGTGATGCCGGCGTTGACGCTCACCGTGCCGTACGGCCGGTTTCGCGATACCCATCTGGCGCATCACCATGACCCGATTCTGACAGACCCCTATGACGATCCCGAAAGCAATTTCTTTGACCCGGCGGTTTGGGTGTGCGTCCCGCGCGCGCTGCAGTTTTTGTTTAGGCTAAACAACACGTTGCTTGGGCGCATGGTGCTAGGGCCATGGATAGGCAATGCGACTTGGCTATGGGGGGAGGCGAAACTGTTCCGCGCAAATGCCCCCGGAGTGCGTCGCGATTGGGCCTTGCATGGGCTGGGGCTGGTCCCGGTTGTGGCATGGCTTTGGGTGGCATTGATGCCGTTTTGGGCCTATCTGCTGGCGGCCTGGATCGGGCATGGCTTGCTGAAGATACGTACCTTTCTGGAGCATCGCGCCCATGAAACCGCCAGCGCCCGCACCGTGGTCGTTGAAGATCGCGGGCCTTTGGCGCTACTGTTTCTGAACAACAATTACCATTCCGTCCACCACATCCACCCCGGCGCACCGTGGTATCAACTGCCAAAGCTCTACGCCGCCAAAAGGAACGATTTTCTGGCCAGCAATGACGGTTATGCCTACCGCAACTATGCTCAGATTTTCCGTGAATATCTGTTGCGTGCCAAAGACCCGCTGCCGCACCCGCTTTATTCGCCCGCCCCACTTTATTCGCCCGCAACGCCCTTGCCCACAGCGCCGATGGTGCAACCGCTCGACAGTCGCTAGGCCGCGTGGCATCAGGGGGCGATGGAACTTTGGGTCATTGCCACCATCACCGCTGCCGCCGTGCAGACCATCCGCTTCATGCTGCAAAAGCGGCTGAAGGGAATTGGCCTTTCGACCGGGGGGGCTACGTTTTCGCGTTTTCTCTTTGCGGTGCCTTTGGCTGCACTTGGTGTTGCGGTGCTGGTGGCGTGGCGAGGCTATACGATCCCGACTCTGGGCGTGCAGTTCTGGGCCTTTGCCACGATGGGTGGCATCGCGCAAATCATTGCGACCTTTTGCACCGTGGCGCTGTTTTCGGAACGCAGCTTTGCCGTGGGCATCGCCTTCACCAAAACCGAAACCGTACAGGTTGCGCTGTTTTCCGCCGTGTTTCTGGCCGAGGCGGTGTCGGGCATGGGAATCCTCGCCATTTTGATCGGCTTTGCCGGGGTGTTGATGCTGTCGCGCCCCCCCGAAGGCTGGGCCTCGGGCAGGATCCTGAATCGGGCCACGGTGCTGGGCCTGCTTGCGGGGGGCTTTTTCGGGGCCTCGGCGATCGGCTATCGCGGGGCTACGCTAGAGATTGCCAACGCCGACCCACTGTTTCGCGCCATGCTGGCCCTGGCCTGCGTCACCGCCTTCCAAACATTGGCCATGGCCGCTTGGTTGCGCTGGCGCGAGGCAGGGGAGGTGACGAAAGTTCTGGGCGCTTGGCGGGCCACTTTGCCCGTGGGGGTCACTGGGGTTTTAGGCTCATTGGGTTGGTTTACCGCCTTTGCGCTGCAAAATGCCGCCTATGTACGATCTGTCGGGCAGGTGGAGCTGATCTTTTCGATCCTCGTCTCCATGCTGGTTTTCGGCGAAAGGCCAAAACTGCGGGAGGTGCTGGGCATGGGGTTGTTGGCCGTCTCGATCATCTTGATCGTGGCGGTCGCTTAGACAATCCGCCGAAACTGTGGCCGGGTGCCGGAGTTGTCAAAAAATGGCACGCCCTCCGCTGGGGGGCCATCGCGCAGCACGGCGGCAACCTCGGCCAGTACCACCTCGGTGATGAATGGCAGATCGAGACTGCGCGTCTGTGTAAGGCTGATCCAATGCAGATGCGAAAGCTCATCCGAGGCGGCGCTAAAATCATCGACATCGCCGGCAATGCCCTCCGCTGGAGCCAGAAAGAACCGCGCATCAAAGCGGCGCGGGCGGCCCGGAGGGGTAATGGCGCGAAAGATGAATTGCAGCGACCCGGCGGAGGGTACCAAACCGCGCGCGGCAAAACCGGCCCAATCATGTCCTTCATCCGCAGGGGGCGAGGCCCACAGGCCGGGGATGCCAAGTGCCAGGCCGGTTTCTTCCCACAATTCGCGGATCGCGGCGGCGGCAAGAGTCGCGGGCGCTATTTTGGCATCCACCGAAAGCCGTGCAGTGGTTTCGGCAGGTAACCCGCCCGCCAGCACCACATCGGCATCGGCAGCATCGACCGCACCCCCTGGAAACACATATTTCGACGGCATAAAGGCAGCCTTGTCGCCGCGCTGGCCCATCAAAACCTGTGGCGCACCATCCGCCCCCGCGCGCCACAATACCACCGTGGCCGCCTGCCGAACGGCGGTCTTGTCAACGATGTCAGATTTTCCGGATACGTCAGGCACTTTTGCCAAAGCCATGCATACGCCGCGCCCATTGCATCGCCACGACTGCACCTTTCAGCCGGGGCAGCAAGAACAGCGACAGCGCCACCGTACCGACCGAGAATACCGAGGCCAGAGCCCAAGGATCAGGGCGATAAGTGACGAATGCCCAAAGGATCGTCGGGCCCATTAAATGTCCAACGATCAGAATGGTCAGATAGGCGGGCCCGTCATCGGCGCGGTGATGGTGCAATTCTTCGCTGCATACTGGGCAGGTATCGCGCACCTGCAAGTAACCGCGCAGCATTGGTCCGGATCCGCAGCTTGGGCAACGGCAGCGCCAGCCACGGCGTAGCGCCAAGCTTACCGGGCGGTCGTCTTCAAGCTCAATGGTCAGATCGGTCATTCAATACGTCCATTCGGGGGCTGCTTTGGGGGGCTGAAATCAGTAAGCCCCGTTCATAGCTGGTTCTGGTCGAAAAGTAGAGGGCAAGAACGGGCTTGCGTCGTGATGTCGCAAAAAACGCTACAATGCTGCGACGGAAACCCTAGCCTGCCGCGTTTGATAAAACATGAAGGACGGCAAACAGCCATTCAAAGCAGACAGGAAACGCAAATGAAAACCAAGACAATTCTGAGTGCAGTTACTTTGGCCGCCATGGTTGCCGCTAGCTTTTCGACCATTGCAAACGCCGAAATAGGGCCACGCGGCGGGGACCGGGCCGGGATGATGCCCGCGTTTGAAGAGATGGATGCAAATGCCGATGGCAAGGTGACTAAAGAGGAAATTGCTGCGTTCCGCGCCGCAAAAGTTACCGCTCTCGACACCGACAAAGATGGCATCCTGTCTGAGGCGGAGCTGATTGCAGGCCACCAGAAACGCCAAAGCGAGCGCGAGGTGCGCATGGCCAAGCGCATGATAGAGCGGCAAGACGTAAACAAGGATGGTGTGCTTTCCGTGGACGAGATGTCCGCACCTGATGAGCGTGGCGGAAAGTTCTTTGCGCGCGCGGATGCCGACGACGACGGCGCAATTTCCAAGGCTGAGGCTGAGGCCTTTAAAGCCAAGATGGGGAAACGCGGTGGCAAGCACAAACGCGGCGATCGCGACAGCAACTGACCCGCGTTTGGCCCCCTTCATTCCTCCCCGTATGAAGGGGGCCATGACGATTGAATTGATCTTATGATTGTGGATTGTTAGTGCCCATAGGATGAAGATGCCCTTCGACGACGCCTCTGATGTGCCAGACGACGCCTTGTTGGTGCTTTATGCCAATGGGGACGGTGCCGCCGCGCGTGAGCTGGCGGCACGGCATTTGCCCAGGGTCTTGGCTTACGCCACGCGGATGTTGGGTGGAGATCGGGCCGAGGCAGAGGATGTTGCGCAAGAGGCGATGCTGCGGCTTTGGCGGATCGCGCCGGAGTGGCGGCAAGGCGAGGCGAAGGTTTCAACCTGGCTTTACCGGGTGGTCACAAACCTGTGCACCGACCGCCTGCGTGGCATCAGGCGCCGCCGTGCGGTGGCACTTGATGATGCGCCCGAAGTGACCGATGGCGCGAAAAGCGTCGAGGTGGGTTTGGTCGAAAATGACCGGATGACCGCCTTGGCTTTGGCCTTGGACACATTGCCAGACCGCCAGCGCCAGGCGGTTATCTTGCGCCATATCGAGGGGCTTTCAAACCCCGAGATTGCCGAGGTGATGGACATCGGCGTGGAAGCGGTTGAGAGTTTGACGGCGCGGGGAAAGCGGGCTTTGGCCACAGCTTTGGCCGGGCGCCGGGCGGAATTGGGCTATGAGGAAGGAAGCTGAGATGCAAGACAGCGATCTGGACGATCTTTTTGCAACGGCAAGGCGCGAGCCTGCGGCTGTTGTTTCCGTCGGTCTTATGGCACGAGTGATGGCTGACGCCGAGGCGCATCAACCCCGTGCGGCCAAGCCTCTAGCCGCTGCGCCGCGTGGCGGGTTCTGGAGGGGGGCTCTGTCCGCGATAGGTGGAGCGGGTGCGCTTGCGGGCCTGTCTACGGCCACTTTGGCCGGGGTTTGGATTGGTTTTGCGCAACCCTCTGCCGTTATCGCGGTGACGGAGGCATTTGGGGTCGAAGGTAGCCTGATCGAAACCGTGGATGTCCTCCCCACTTTCGACGACTTCCTGACGGAAGGATAAGGGATGAACGATATCAACAAATCACCAGCGCCTCTGCAAAGCGGCAAGCCGGATTTTCGCTGGGGGCGCGTTTTGCTGTTTGTGTCTTTGGCGCTGAACTTTGCCGTTCTTGGTATTATCGGGGGGGCGGTCATGGGGCGGTTTGGCCCGGATCGTGGCAACATTGCCGCACGCGAAGTGGGCTTTGGTTTCTTTACCGAGGCGCTGTCGGATCAAGACCGCAAAGACCTGCGCCGCGCTTATGGTCAGGTGAGGCCGGATATCCGCGCGGACCGGCGGCAGATGCGCGAGGATTTGCAGCGCGTGGTGGACCTTTTGCGGGCCACGCCTTTTGACGCCGAGGCGTTGCGTTCAAGTTTGGATGCAGGGGTTAGCCGTATTCGAGAGCGGCAAGAACTTGGTCAAACGATCATTCTGGATCACCTGTCCAAAATGACGGCCGAGGAGCGGGTTGCCTTTGCGGATCGGCTGGAGAATAGCCTCAAGCGTCAACCGCGCGGAGATCTTCGCCCAGGCCGCGAGCGCAATTAACCCCGGCCATCGGGACGTCCTTACACATTTTAGGCGGCGGCGTTGCTGATCGTCACCATGTTGCGCCCATTGGATTTCGCGATCATCAAGGCCTGATCGGCACGTTCAATCACCTCTGTTACTTCTTCATTCCGCCAGGCACTCCCGCTCTCATAAATAGCGAGGCCAATGGATGCAGTGACTTTTAGCGGCGCAAACCCCAGTAAAGTAAAGGCTGTTTCCTCAATTGCGCGGCAAATCCTTTCGGCTATCGGCTCGGCCATTGCAAGATTGGTACTTGGCAGGGCGATCAAGAACTCCTCCCCACCAATACGGGCCAGCAAGTCACCCGCCCGAATATTGGCCGCCATGCGCCGCGCCACTTCCGTCAGCACCGCATCGCCGGAGGCGTGGCCAAACTGGTCATTCACCTCCTTGAAACGGTCAAGATCCAGAACCATCACCGCAAAAGAGCCGCCGTTCGAACGGGTTTGTGCCGCAATTTCACCGATCTGGCTGAAAGCATAGCGGCGATTGAAAAGGCCGGTCAGCGGATCAATCACTGCAAGGCGCAACCCGTCCCGTACTGAAGCGCGCAACGAGTCCGACTCCCGCTTGCGCAGCATCAGGCGCGACAGGCGAAGTCCAAATTCGCGCGGGTCAATCCCTGCATCTACGACATCATTCGCCCCTAGGTCATAGGCCATGGCCGTATCCCCTGCTGCCGGTGCCGATTTGACAATGCAAATCGCTGCGTGGCGGGTTTGTGTCCTGCTGCGCAATTCCGACATCAAGCGCAGGCCGCCTGTCGGGTCTTGCAAGTCATACTCGATCACAAATACATCGGGAACCGGCGATAAAGGTCGCTCTGCCAATGCTGCCTCGCGAGACATCATTATCATTTGATCCGGCAAATGCGCGCCATAGTCGCGCCGCCAGCGCAGGGCAGTTTCGGGCCGATGCGTGACAAGGGAAATGATGCCTGGCTGCCGAAACTCTGCGGCTGGCTCTGCAAATCCCAAAGCAAGGATAGGTGCGCCATCGCTTTGCAGATCCGCAATCTCCTCGCGCCCGCGCAAAAGGTTTCGCAAACGGGCCAGCAACGTCTGGTCATCCACGGATTTGGTCAAGAAATCATCTGCCCCTGCCGCCAGCGCAGCCATACGCGACGCGGCATCGCCTTCAGCCGAGAAAGCAACAACGGGGATGGTGGCTGTCTCCGGGTCCGCCCGTAACCGGCGCAGCACTTCAGTGCCCGGCATGTCCGGCAGCACGAGGTCCAGCAAAATAAGGTCGGGTCTTTCAAGCTTAGCCAGCGCCAAGCACCCAGCGCCATCCGCCGCCAGAAGCGGGGCATAGCAAGCTGCTCCGAGCTTGACCTTGTAGACGATGCGATTGGTCGCAACATCGTCCACAATGAGTATTTTGCCTGACATCTAAAGTACCTATGTTCGCACGGGTAATGATATGATCATCATTCCTAGGATTTGGTTAAGATTTTCTTTCTAATTTGAAATCAAACTCAACAATCCTCGTTAAGATGTGCCGATTGTCCCAGAATGAGGAAAGAACCGCCGATGAATAGGCAAGAGTACGCTGAAACGATTGCTTTACAGGCCTTGGGCTGGTTGGCCGCGAACGAAGAGCTGCTGCCGGTCTTCCTTGGGGCCTGCGGCGCAACGGTTAACGATTTGGCGAAAAACGCCGGGCAGCCAGCCTTTTTGGGCTCGGTCCTTGATTTTATATTAATGGATGACGCATGGGTCATTGAATTTTGCGATGCTGCAAATTTGGCCTATGTGATCCCGATGCAGGCCCGCACCAGTCTGCCGGGCGGAGAACAGATCAACTGGACCTGATGCGGGCGTTGCAATTGGCCAGCGCTGCCGCCATGTTGCGCGCAAATGGGGCGTTCAGGGGCAAATGATGATCGACGGCGTGGTGTTTGACAAAGACGGAACCTTGTTTGATTTCCGCCAAAGCTGGGGCGTCTGGACTGCCCGGCTTTTGGAGGTGTTGGCCCGAGATGAAACCCATGCCGCCCAGCTTGCCGCCGCAATCGGCTACTATCCGCAAGCCCGCGACTTTCACCCCGAAAGCCCGGTGATCGCTGCCACGGCTGAGGAAATTTCGGCGGCGTTGTTGCCGCATCTGCCGGGCTACACCCAGCCCAGCCTTGCGGCGCGGCTCAACGCGATGGCTGAGGGTGCGGCCATGGTACCGGCGGTGCCTTTGCGCCCGGTCCTGGGGGCCTTGCGCGAGCGGGGTTTGAGGCTGGGTCTTGCCACAAATGATACCGAGGCGCCGGCGCGTGCGCATTTGACGGCGCATGGGGTGTTGGATTTATTTGATTTCGTGGCAGGCTATGATTCCGGCTATGGCCCTAAACCGGGGCCAGGTATGTGTCTGGCCTTCGCCCGTGAAACCGGGCTCGACCCGGCGCGCATCGTGATGGTTGGCGACAGTTGCCATGATCTGATTGCCGGGCGCGCAGCCGGAATGCGCACCGTTGCGGTCCTGACCGGGATTGCGGGCATTGAGGAGTTGCTGCCCCACGCTGACGCCGTGCTGCCAGATATCGGAAGCTTGGGTGCATGGATCGACGGGCTGGCGCCGTAGCGGTCTCTAGATTGCGCCAAAAACGACCTGCTTTTGTCGTGCTTTGAGCGTCCCTTCCTTCCCTTATTCGGCCATTCTTCACCAAACGAGGCGAGTCGCGTGAGGTATTGGCATGACCGAAGAAGCAGGACGTCGCCGCAGGGCGGGGGGGCGGGCAGGCCACAAGACCCGCGCGGGTACGGCTGCTATTGATCAGATGCCTTGGCGGGTACCGGTAAACCCCGATCGCCCGGTGGAGCCGCTGGATGCCGAGGGCGTGCAGGCGATCCACCGCACGGCGATGCGGATATTGTCCGAGATCGGAATTGAGTTTCTGAACCCGGACGCCGTGGGGATCCTTGAAAAGGCGGGCTGCCGGGTACGGGGCGAAAACGTTCGCATGGACGAAGATTTCGTCATGGAAATGCTGAGCCATGCGCCGAAAAGTTTTACCATCACTCCCCGAAACCTTGATCGGGAGTTGGTGATCGGTGGCAAGAACATGGTTTTTGTCAACGTTTCCTCCCCGCCAAATGCCTGGGATCTGGAGCGTGGCAAGCGGTCCGGCGATTTTGAGACGTTCAAAGAGTTCATGAAGCTGACGCAGTATTTCAACTGCATCCATATTGCGGGCGGCTACCCGGTGGAGCCGATTGATATTCATCCCGCCGTCCGGCATCTGGATTGTCTTTATGAAAAATTGGTGCTGACCGATAAGGTTGTGCATGCCTACAGTCTGGGCGCGGAGCGGGTTGAAGATGTGATGGAGATGACCCGGCTGGCTGGCGGTCTTTCACATGCGGAGTTTGAGGCCAAGCCGCGGATGTATACCAACATCAACTCCGTCAGCCCGCTCAAGCATGACTTTCCGATGCTGGACGGGGCGATGCGATTGTCCCGGCGGGGGCAGCCGGTGGTGGTGACGCCCTTCACGCTGGCGGGAGCGATGGCTCCGGTCACGATGTCCGGCGCGGTTGCGTTGAGCATTGCCGAGGCTTTGGCGGCGATTGCGTTGCTTCAGTATATCAACCCCGGCTGCCCGGTCGCGATCGGGACATTTACGAGCAACGTGGATATGAAATCCGGGGCACCTGCTTTTGGTACGCCGGAATATATGCGGGCCACACAGATGACGGGGCAGTTGGCGCGGTTTTATGGGCTGCCGCTGCGCTCCTCGGGGGTTTGTGCGGCGAACGTGCCGGATGGGCAGGCGATGTGGGAGACATCGAACTCTCTGTGGGCCGCCGTGCAATCGGGGTCCAATATGGTCTATCATGCGGCGGGTTGGCTGGAAGGCGGGCTGATCGCGAGCCCTGAGAAGTTCATCATGGATTGTGAAGTGCTTCAGATGATTCAGCGGTATTGTGAAACGGCGACATTTGCGACCACAGAGGAAGACCTTGCCTTTGACGCGATCAAGGAGGTTGGGGCGGGCGGGCACTATTTCGGCTGCCAGCATACGCAAGATCGGTACCAGACTGCATTTTATGCGCCCTTCGTTTCGGACTGGCGAAATTATGAGGCCTGGCAGCAGGATGGTGCGGTTTGGACGCCGGAGCGCGCGCATCGGATTTTCAAGCAAATCCTCGCGGAATTTGAGGCCCCCGAAATGAATGGGGATCATCTTGAAGATCTGACCCGTTTCGTGGCCAAACGCAAACAAGAGGGCGGTGCGCCAACGGATTTTTGAGGCGCTTGCGCGCGCCGCTGCAAGCGGCGCGCCCGGCCCAACGGGATAAGAGGCGCGTCAGCGCCGCGAAGACGGGCGGGAGAGCCCCCTCCCTTTTACGCGTCGCGCTGCATGATCCATTCCACGGCCGGGTCGGCCTGAAACCGCCATTTGCGCAACGGCCCTGCCATGACGTTGAGGTAATACATCTCAAATCCGTAGGGCGCGCCGCAAGGGTGGTGGCCGCGCGGCACGATCACCACATCACCATCCCCCACGGCCATGGTCTCATTCAACTGGTTATCCTCGGTATAAACCCGCTGGATGCCAAAGCCATTGGCGGGGTTGATCCGGTGGTAATAGGTTTCCTCCAGATAGGTAATGCGGGGGTAATCATCCTCATCATGGCGGTGGCTGGGATAAGAGGACCAGTGGCCTGAGGGCGTGAACACCTCAGTCACCAACAGGCTGTCACAATAATCCTCGCCCTCCATCGCGATATTGTTGATGAAACGGGTATTGGTGCCTCGCCCGCGCTGGGTGAGGCTAATGCCATTCGGCCCGATGCGCCGCGCCGCATGGCCGCCCTTGCCGGGGGCCGAACAGACCGCGACGGTGCAATCGGTCACAGCCGTCAGCGCCCAATCCTGCCCATTGGGCACATAGAGACAATGGGGGGGCGTGCGGTCAAAGACGTTCATGCGCTCCCCCAAAACACCCCAGTCATGGCCCGCCGCTGTGATACTGGCGCGGCCCTCGACCATCACCAAAATGACCTCGCGCGCGCCCGTGACCTCCGCCGCGCTCTCCCCCGCCCGCAGCCGATAGAGTGAAAAACCGACATAGCGCCAGCCCGCACTTTCGGGGGTGATGCTATGCACCTTGCCATGGGTGCCGAAGGGTTTGCAAAGCAGGTCGGGCATCTGGGATATCCTTTAAGTTTCGCGCAGAAAGGGATCAATCGCGGCGCTGCACCTTGCGGTTTTGGGCATAGGCGGCATGGGCCGCTGTCACCTCGGCGCGGGGGCTGACCTCGGGCACCGCCACCTCCCACCATGTGCCGCCATGCGGGGTGGAGGGGTAGGGATCGGTATCAATGACCACAACATAAGGCCCGGTCACATCAACGCGCCGCGCTAAGGCTGCCTCCAGATCTGCGATTGAGTCGACCTTGACCGATGTCGCCCCCATCGCGGCAGCATGGGCGGCAAAATCAATCGCTGAGGGGGTCTGATGCCGGGAATGGGCCAGAAGATTGTTGAACTCTGCCCCGCCGGTGGCCATTTGCAGCCGGTTGATGCAGCCAAAGCCACGATTGTCGGTGACGACCACGGTAAAGCTGATGCCCAACATCGCGGCGGTGGCCATTTCGGAATTGGCCATCATATAGGTGCCATCGCCGGTAAAGCAGATCACATCACGCCCCGGATCTGTCATTTTGATGCCCATGGCCCCGGCAATCTCATAGCCCATGCAAGAAAACCCATATTCCATATGGTAGGATCCGGGCCGCCCGGCTTTCCATAGCTTGTGCAGCTCTCCCGGCATGGTGCCTGCGGCGCACATCACCACGGTATCGGGCGTGGCGGCACGTTGCACGGCCCCCACCACCTGCATGTCGGTGGGCAGTTGGTTGCCATCGGCGGGGGCATCGGTCAGCGGGTCCACTTTCGCAAACCAATCGGATTTCAGCGCGGCCTCCGGCGCTTTGGCACGATGCGCTCCGAGTGCGGCAGACAGCGCCTCAAGCCCGGCGCGGGCATCGGCGCAAAGCGGTTCTGCCCCGTGTTTCATTGCGTCATAGGCCGCGACATTGAGGCTGACCACGCGGCGTGCGGGGTTTTGGAACAGCCCCCAGGAGCCGGTGGTGAAATCCTGAAACCGGGTGCCGATGCCCAGCACCAGATCAGCGGCGGCGCAGGTGGCGTTGGCAGGTGTGCCGCCCGTCACCCCGATGGGGCCAAGGTTAAGCGGGTGATCCCATGGCAGCGCCGACTTGCCAGCCTGCGTCTCTGTTACCGGGATGTTATGCGCCTCAGCAAAGTTTTGCAGCGCTTCTGTGGCCCCCGAATAATGCACCCCGCCGCCCGCCACGATCACCGGGTTTTGCGCGCCCTTCAGGGCCGCCGCCACGCTTGCCAGCTCCACCGCGTCGGGCTGGATACGGCGTTGACGCCAGATACGGGGGGCAAAGAAGCTTTCGGGGTAATCAAAGGCCTCGGCCTGCACATCCTGGCAAAAGGCCAGTGTAACGGGCCCACATTCTGCCGGGTCCGTCATCACCCGGAATGCACGGGGCAGGGCGGTCAGCAATTGCTCGGGCCGGGTGATCCGGTCAAAATACCGGCTGACGGGTTTGAAGCAATCATTGGCAGAGATCGTGCCATCGCCGAAATTCTCGATCTGTTGCAGAACCGGGTCCGGGCCGCGATGGGCAAAGACATCGCCGGGGATCAACAGCACCGGCAAACGGTTGACATGGGCGAGGGCGGCGGCGGTGATCAGATTGGTCGCGCCCGGCCCGATGGAGGTGGTAACCGCCATCGCCCGGCGGCGCTGCGATTGCTTGGCAAAAGCTATTGCGGCATGGGCCATGGTTTGCTCATTATGGCCGCGATAGGTGGGCAGGCTGTCTTGTGCGCCGTGCAGCGCCTCGCCGATCCCGGCCACATTACCATGGCCAAAGATCGCCCAGCAGCCCGCGATAAAGGTCTCGCCTTCTTCGGTTTTCTGGGCGGCAATATAGCGGACCATGGCCTGAGCTGCCGTTAGTCTGATTGTGGAGGTCATGGAAGCTTCCTTTGGCGAGCGATCATGGGCCCGCGCGGTGCGGGGCATCGGGTTGTCCCTTTGTAGCGACAGTTTGCCCCGTGCGCCAAGCCTTGGTTCGTGACGGTAATCCCCCCCGAAAGTAAGGGGCTGCATAAGTAGAATTTTCTCGGCAAGA
>CALEMZ010000028.1 GCA_937910975.1 uncultured Pseudorhodobacter sp.
CGAAGAAATCCGCGCCTTCAGCTCAACCGTTGCACTTGATCTTTGAATCCGCCCTGTGCGTGTACTGTTGGATGCATGCGCTGAAATTTATAAGTAAATGAAAGAAAACAATATCTACTACTTACCTGCGAAATTTTAACCCCTGTTTGCAGGCGCGTGAATTGAAGCTATGGCGCGGGCGGAAGCCAGCTTACTATCTGTTGTTATGAGCAGGAGGAGAGACGGATATTACCGGATCTATCGGATGCTGGGTGATTGCAGCCCGGATATCAACTCTTCGACCATCGTCGAGATCAGCTCAGACCTGCTCGAAACCCCCGCCTTGCGGTAGATGGCGGCACTTTGCGCCTTGATGGTGCCTTCGCGGGTGGCCCGCATTGTGGCGATGTCGGCAATTGGTACACCTTTGATCGACAAAAGCGCCACATCGCGTTCGGCGGTAGTGAGGCCCCAGCGCACAAAATGTTGCTCAATCACCTCTTGAAATGCGCCGGATACAACATCGAGTTCACGTTCCACCTTAGTGTTACGCCGCAACAAATGGCGGTATTCACGCAGCGTGAGGCTGGCGCCGATGGCAAGCCCTATGACGGCTAGCGCCTCCAGCACGCCATGCAGGCGAACGCCCTCCCATTCCATAACGATATCGGTCAGAAAGATCAGACCGCAGCCAATTTGCAGGGTAGCTGCGGCGAGGAACAACCTGCGCCGCAGTGAGTTTTTCCGTACGTCAATAGGGGCCTGGATGGTCATCCACACGCTTTCTTCCGGAGATCATTGCCCGGACTAGGTTTTCAGAATGGCGATAGCTTGCAAGTACCACGCCAGTGACGTGCAGGGCAATCAGGACCAAAAGACCGTCGGCGAGGGCCTCATGCAGCTCTTCCAACCAATCTTTGCCGTAATATTGATCCATGCCCATCATATAGCCCGAGCCCCCGACAAGGCCAAGCGTAACAAGGAGCGCCACGATCATCGCGGCCCCGGCCGGATTATGCCCCAGATAGCGCCGCTCCGTTCCAGACAAGATGTCGCGGAGATAGGCAATCAGCCGGCGCGGGCCGGGAAGAAAGCTGGCAAAGCGGGCATGACGGCCACCGATAAGCCCCCAGACCAGCCGGAAGGTCAGAAGGGCCAGTACGACATACCCCAGATAGCGATGAACCTTACGCAGGTCTTCGGTCAGGTAGGCCCCTAAGACCATGGCCACCAGAGACCAGTGGAAGAGGCGCACCCCAAGATCCCAGACACGCGTTGTTGCTGGGGACGATTGTTGTGAAATACTTGACATGATGCGCCTCCTGTTCTGGGTTTAGTCTTCGATACGCTCGATTTCGATGCCGGTGTTGGGATCAAAGAAAATTTCGAATTTTTTGTCATTCAGCTTGCCGTAAACTTCATAGCAGCCGCCACCGTTGATCTTAAACGCTATGACCTGGCCACCTTCGTCTTCAAAGGCTTTCAGAGATTCCCAGACGGGCTTGAGGGTTTCGCCTGGGTTGCAGGCGGGTTCGGCCAGCACGGGGGCGGCTAAGGTGGCGAAGACTGCGGTGAGAAGAAGTTTTTTCATGGTGTGATCCTGTAAGAAATTGTGCCCTGACAGGGTGTCAGCGGCTTAGGATCGGCTATCCGGAAGGTGCGGGCAGGACTATATGCGAAAGGCTTATTTGGCGCGACATAAGCCAAGGTTTATACTTTTATACCTTTGGTAATAAGCGATATTATATTGATCTGTAAGAAATCAAACCGCGCTGATTCCGCGCAAGATGATCTGTTTGACATTGTGTTTGGCGGCTTGCCAATCGGCTTCCGACAATGGCTTGCCGCCGTTCAGGGTTTCGACTTGATGGCCGAAATCGGCGTAATGCTGGGTGGTGGCCCAGAGCATATAGAGCAGGTGTCGCGGGTTGATCGGCGCCATCTTGCCCGCATCAATCCAACCTTGGATCACGCGGATACGCCCATCGGTCCAGTCGCGCAGGGTATTTTCCAGATAATCCTGAATAACGGGCGCACCATGCATCACTTCGGAGGCCCAGACCTTGGAGCCATTGGGATGACGGCGCGAGATTTCCATCTTGGTGTCGATATAGGCCCCGATGCCCGTGGCCGGGTCCGGCGCATTGTCAAAGCTGTCGGCGGCATGAAGCCATATCTCGAAAATATCCTGCACCACGCGGCGGTAAAGCTCTTCTTTCGTCGCAAAATAGTAATGCAGATTGGCCTTGGGCAGCCCGGCCACATCGGCGATCAATTGCATAGTGGCCCCGCCGAATCCGGCCTCAGCAAAGACCTTTTCCGCCGCCGAAAGGATCGTGCGTTCATTTTCGCGGCGGGATTCTATGCGATTGTGGGGGCGTTTTTGGGGGCGTTTGGTGGGCGGGGCTTGGCTTGTCATCTTTTGGTGCTCTTGATTGCGAATTTTCTTGACCGGTTGGTCAGATTGTGGTGCGCTGTGGTTAAAGCATAGGGCCGCGAAGAGACTCGCGGCAAGGGGCAATAGGCCCTGAAACACAGGAGAAAAGTGATGGCGGCACCCGGCGAGAACCTGCGGATCAATGGCGCGCGGCTGTGGGACAGCTTGATGGAGATGGCCAAAATTGGCCCCGGCGTGGCGGGTGGCAACAATCGCCAGACTCTGACGGATGATGACGCAAAAGGCCGCGCGCTGTTTCAGCAATGGTGCGAGGCAGCGGGCATGAGCATGGGCGTGGACAGCATGGGTACGATGTTTGCCACACGCCCCGGCACGGACCCGGATGCGCTGCCGGTATATATGGGGTCGCATTTGGATACCCAGCCCACGGGCGGCAAATATGACGGGGTTCTGGGGGTTTTGGGCGCGCTGGAGGTTGTGCGCTCGATGAATGATGCTGGCATTAAGACCAAACATCCGGTTGTGGTGACAAACTGGACCAATGAGGAAGGCACGCGCTTTGCCCCCGCGATGCTGGCCTCTGGCGTGTTCGCCGGGATGCACAGCCAAGACTGGGCTTACGACCGCCGCGATGCCGAAGGGAAAGCCTTTGGCGATGAGTTGAAGCGGATTGGTTGGGTCGGCGACGAAAAGGTCGGCGCGCGCAAGATTCATGCGATGATTGAACTGCATATTGAGCAAGGCCCGATTTTGGAGGCCGAGGGCCGTGATGTGGGGGTTGTGACCCATGGGCAGGGCCTGTGGTGGTTGCAGATCACGTTGACGGGCAAGGATGCCCATACCGGATCGACGCCGATGAACATGCGGGTCAATGCCGGGCTTGGCATGGCGCGGATTACCGAGCGCGTGCATCAGATTGCCATGAGTCATCAACCCGGTGCCGTGGGGGCGGTGGGGCATGTGAATGTGTACCCCAACTCACGCAATGTGATCCCCGGACGCGCGGTGTTCACGGTGGATATCCGCACCCCTGATCAGGCCAAGCTGGATGCGATGAAGGCGGAAGTGGAGCGCGCGGCGCATGCGGTGGCCACTGAGCTGGGCCTCGGGATTGAGATCGAGGATGTCGGCCATTTCGACCCGGTGACGTTTGATGCGGGGCTGGTCAAGGTGGTGCGCGCCTCTGCCGAGCGGTTGGGCTATAGCCATATGGATATCATCTCTGGGGCCGGGCATGATGCGTGTTGGATCAACCGGGTGGCCCCGACGGTGATGATCATGTGCCCCTGCGTGGATGGGCTTTCACATAATGAGGCGGAGGAGATTTCGCCGGAGTGGGCTGCCGCGGGGACGGATGTGATGTTTCACGCTGTGCTGGAGGTGGCGGGGGTGGTGGCATGAGCCGCGCTGGAGAGGCGATTAGTATGCGGAACCTGAACCTCTTGGGGTTTTCGGCCCCTCCGTCCGCCCCCGAGGATATTTGTGAACAGATAAGATAGAAGCGGGCAGCCTGATCGGGGGATCGGGCGGGTTCAGACAGAGAAGGACGAGCGATGAGCACAGTTATCAAGAACGGAACCATCGTGACGCATGATCTGACCTATAAGGCGGATGTGCTGATCGAAGGCGGGCGGATTGCGGCGATCGGGCCGGGGCTGAAGGGCGATAAGGTGCTGGATGCCACGGGCTGCTACGTGATGCCCGGCGGGATTGATCCGCATACGCATTTGGAAATGCCGTTCATGGGCACCTATTCCGCAGACGATTTTGAAAGCGGAACGCGGGCGGCGCTGGCGGGTGGCACGACGATGGTGATCGATTTTGCGCTGCCGTCTCCGGGGCAGGGCCTGCTTGATGCGCTTGAGATGTGGCACAACAAATCGGGCCGCGCGAATTGCGATTATTCCTACCACATGGCGGTGACATGGTGGGGGGAGAAGGTTTTCGACGATATGGCAAAGGTGGTGGACAAGGGGATCACCAGCTTCAAGCATTTCCTCGCCTATAAGGGCGCGCTGATGGTGAATGATGATGAGTTGTTTCACTCGTTCACGCGCTGCGCCGATCTGGGTGCGGTGGCGATGGTGCATGCCGAGAATGGCGATGTGGTGGCTGAGTTGCAAGCGCGGCTAATGGCGGCAGGCAACACCGGGCCAGAGGCCCATGCCTATTCGCGCCCACCACAGGTGGAGGGCGAGGCCACAAACCGCGCCATCATGATCGCCGATATGGCGGGGACGCCCTTATATGTGGTCCACACCTCTTGCGAAGAGGCGCATGAGGCCATTCGGCGCGCGCGCCAACAGGGCAAGCGGGTTTGGGGGGAGCCGTTGATCCAGCATTTGACGCTGGACGAGTCCGAGTATTTCAACCCCGATTGGGACCATGCCGCGCGCCGCGTGATGTCGCCGCCGTTCCGCAACAAGCAGCATCAGGACAGTTTGTGGGCGGGTCTGGCATCTGGCTCGCTGAGCGTGGTGGCGACGGATCATTGCGCCTTTACCACGGAGCAAAAGCGGTCTGGCGTGGGCGATTTCACCAAGATCCCGAATGGTACGGGCGGGCTTGAGGACCGGATGCCGATGCTTTGGACCAATGGGGTGAACACGGGCCGGATCACGATGAATGAGTTTGTGGCCGTCACCTCGACCAATGTCGCCAAGATCTTTGGCATGTATCCGAAGAAAGGCGCTGTGGCCGTGGGGTCGGATGCGGATTTGGTGGTTTGGGACCCTTTGAAGGAAAAGGTGATTGGTGCTGCGCATCAACAATCTTCCATTGATTACAATGTGTTTGAGGGCAAAGCTGTGAAGGGCCTGCCACGCTTTACGCTAACACGCGGCCAGGTGGCGGTGCATGATGGCGAGATCCGCACACAAGAGGGCCACGGCGAATACGTTGCGCGCGAACCCAATGGCGCGGTGAACCGGGCGCTTTCGACTTGGAAAGAATTGACCGCACCGCGGCCTGTGCCGCGCGGCGGCATTCCGGCAACGGGGGTGTGACCCCGAGACCGGCATGATTGGGCGTTTCTGCCTGTTGAAAAATGACGACCAAGGACAGGAAATATTGCAAGAATGACTGCGAATATGTCGGATGTGGTGATCGAGGCGAAAGGTGTCGGTCTGACGTTTAAGACCAATGACGGGCCGGTGCATGCGCTGAAGGGCGTGGATTTGAGCGTTGAGAAGGGGGAGTTTGTCTCTTTCATCGGGCCGTCGGGCTGTGGCAAGACCACATTTTTGCGCGCGATTGCAGCACTGGAGACACCGACGGAAGGCAGTTTGACGGTCAATGGGATGAGCGCCGAGGAGGCGCGTCAGAAACGTGCCTATGGCTATGTGTTTCAGGCGGCGGGGCTTTATCCTTGGCGCACGATTGGCGGGAATATTCGTCTGCCGCTGGAGATCATGGGGTTTTCCAAGGCGGAACAGGCCGAGCGGGTGGAGCGGGTGTTGAATCTGGTGGACCTCAAGGGGTTTGGCAAGAAATTCCCCTGGCAACTTTCGGGGGGGATGCAGCAGCGCGCCAGCATTGCGCGGGCTTTGGCCTTTGATGCCGATATTTTGTTGATGGATGAGCCGTTTGGTGCGCTCGATGAAATTGTGCGTGACCATCTTAATGAGCAGCTATTGGCACTTTGGGGGCGGACGCAAAAGACGATTTGTTTCGTGACCCATTCGATCCCGGAGGCGGTGTATCTGTCGACCAAGATCGTGGTGATGAGCCCACGGCCGGGGCGGATTACGGATGTGATCGAGAGTCCCTTGCCGAAGGGGCGCCCTTTGGACATTCGCGACAGCCGTGAGTTTATTGATATTGCGCATCGGGTGCGGGATGGTTTGCGCGCGGGGCATTCTTATGATGATTGAGCCTTTTGCAGCGCGGGCGGGGGGCATTCTGCCCCCCCTTGGCCTTAAGGCCTATTCCCCCCCTGAGGATATTTTTGCCGAAAAGAAAGCGCGATTTGTGCAGGGATTGCGGGGGACGGAATGAAGTCCCTTGGGCCGGTATTGGTTGTTGTTGGGGTGATTTTGGCGCTCTGGTATGGGCTGGCCGTGATGATGAATGCGCAATGGGAGCGCGATCAGGCGGGGCGTGCCGGGGTGGAGATTGGCTGGGCCGAGATTGTGCCTGCGACCATGCGCCAGGTGCGCCCGCTTTTGCCCGCGCCGCATCAGGTGGCTGCGGAGTTTTGGACGCTGACCTGGGGTGAGGAGGTGAATGGGCGCAGGGGGATTGTGCAATCGGGCAGTCTTTCGAACCGGGGTTTGGTACTGCATGCTTGGGTGACGCTGTCGGCTACGGCTTTGGGGTTTATCATCGGATCGGGCTTTGGGATTTTGCTGGCGGTGGGGATCGTGCACAACCGGGCGATGGATGGTTCGGTGATGCCCTGGGCGATTGCAA
>CALEMZ010000029.1 GCA_937910975.1 uncultured Pseudorhodobacter sp.
CAGGTAATACCGTCATTCCCTCTTTCGACAGGCGTAGAACTTCCCCTCCAATGGGGCGCCCCGCGCCGCGAATCACAACCCTGTCTCCGAGGCCGGAGCATTTGGACAAACCCGTGACGCGCAAGGTTCCTCCGGCCAGCTCGGCAATCCGACCCACGCGTTTTGTTATCATTACTTGAGAAATTCGGACACGCAGGCTGTCAAAAACGTCGGTCATGAGCTTCCTCTTCTGTTCACGCTTACCCTTTCTAAAGGAATCACCCTTAAGCCTTAGTGAACTGTAATCGAGGGAGAAGCCCCGATGTTCGAAAAGCTAGAGATTACCAGAATGGCACAGGCTTTAGCGGCCCATGCGGGGCGGCGGATGGGTGTTATTGCCCAAAACGTCGCCCGCGCAGATACTCCTGGCTACAAGGCGCGGGATTTGCCGGATTTTGCAAAAACATATGCGGAGCGGGCTGGCGAGGGATTGCGTACAACCCGACCGGGCCACCTTGGCCTTAGTGTCCGGTCTGCGCCGGAGCCAGTGATCTTTCGCGCATCAGACGCGCCAAATGGGAACTCTGTCTCGCTGGAGTTGGAAATGGTTAAGGCGGCGGAGGTGCGTCAGCAGCACGATATGGCGATTTCGATCTATCGCAGCACCTCAGACATCATGAAGCTGGCACTTGGGCGGGGGCGTTAAACCATGACCGATCTGATCAAAAGCCTGTCGATTGCTGCCTCGGGGATGCAAGCTCAATCCCAAAGATTGCGCCATGTGTCCGAGAATATCGCAAACGCGGATACTCCTGGATATCACCGCAAAACCATCAGTTTTCGTGATGCGGTGGAGGGGGATGGTGTTCTGCCTGGTCCGGTGCGCTTGGACCGCAGTGAGTTGACAAAAATCTATGATCCAGGCCACCCGCTGGCGGATGAAACTGGTCACTTTGACGGCTCGAATGTCGATCTGGTGATCGAAATAGCTGACGCGCGCGAAGCGCAGCGCAGCTATGATGCAAACCTCAGAATTTTTGATCAGGCGCGGCAGATGACGCAGAGCCTGTTTGAAATCTTGCGTAGATAATGGAGATCCAGAATGGATATTAGAACGTCGATAGCAGCCCAAACCTACGCGCAAGCCCGTCAGACAGCGGCTCCCGATCCGCTGTCTGACGGTGCGGGTGCCGGCTTCTCAAAGTTTGCAGAAAGTTTCGCAGATAAACTGATGACCGGTGAGGCGACGGCAAAGCAAGCGATGACTGGTGATGCCGATCCGCATTCTCTGGTAGAGGCGCTGGCGGCGACGAAATCAGCGATTGAGACCGTGGTGACCGTGCGTGACAAGGTGGTTGAGGCCTATCAGGAAATCCTGAGGATGCCTGTATGACCGAAGGTGTGATCTTTGACACGCTGCGGCAAGGATTGTGGGTCGCAGTAATGATCTCGACACCGCTATTGGCGGTGGCACTGATTGCCGGCGTCACCGTCGGCCTGTTTCAGGCGTTGACGAGCGTGCAGGAAATGACGCTGACGTTTGTGCCCAAGGTGGGCGCGATGTTAGCGGTGTTTTGGGGCTCGATGAGCTTCATGACATCCACGCTTGTTAGCTTCTTTACCGACAGCCTGATCCCTTTGATTGCGGGAGGTTAACGATGGAAGCAGGAGTTTACACGACTCTTACGCGCCAATCCGGTTTGATGCGCGAAATGCAGGTGGTGGCACACAATATCGCTAATATTTCCACCACAGGTTTCCGGCGTGAAGGGGTCATATTTTCGGAGTATGTCAAGCGCATGGAGGGTGGCCCATCGCTTTCTATGGCAAGCGGCAATACCCGACATTTGGATTTGCGGCAGGCCGGTATTTCGCAAACCGGTGCC
>CALEMZ010000030.1 GCA_937910975.1 uncultured Pseudorhodobacter sp.
TGTGGGCGCATTGCCGGGCGCATTGGCGGCATATGGCTGGGAGATGCGAGTGTTGATGCCCGGCTATCGTAGCGTGATTGCGCAGGCCGAAGGCTGGGATGAGGTTTGGTCGGAGGCAGATCTTTTTGGTGGGCCGGGGCGGGTTTTGGCGGGGCAGGTGGCGGGGATATCCATGCTGCTGTTGGAGGCCTCGCATCTTTATGACCGGGCAGGTGGCCCCTATTCCGGGCCTACGGGCGATTGGCCGGATAATGACATTCGATTTGCCGCGCTGAGTTGGGCGGGGGCTGCGATTGCACGCAGTGGCTTGCGTGATGGCTGGCGGCCTGATGTGGTTCATGCCCATGACTGGCAGGCGGGGCTGGCCCCTGCTTATCTGGCCTATGCCGGGGCCGAGGTGCCTTCGGTGATGACCGTTCACAACATCGCATTTCAGGGGTTTGCACCCGCATCACAGCTTCGCGCGCTGCGCTTGCCTGCTGATCAGTTTCATCCCGATGCGCTTGAGTATTATGGCGGAATTTCCAGCCTCAAGGCAGGCTTGATCACGGCCAGCAAGATCACCACGGTGTCTCCCGCCTATGCGGGCGAATTGACCCGGCCGGAGTTTGGTATGGGGCTGGAGGGAGTGATTGCTGCGCGCGCACTTGATGTCATCGGCATTCTGAACGGTGTCGATACTGATATCTGGACTCCCGACAAGGGGCCAACGCCTTTCTCTGCCCGCGCGCCCAAGGGCAAGCATGCCGCGCGCGAAGCGCTTTGTGCGGAAATGGGGCTGGAGGTTCCCGGCCCGCTGGCGATCATCGTCAGCCGTTTGACCGACCAGAAGGGGATAGACCTGATCCCTGCCGTCACCCCTGATTTTATTGCTGCGGGTGGTGGGCTCGCAGTGCTGGGCAGTGGTGACAAGGGGTTGGAGGCGCAGATGCTCGCACTTGCCGCACGGTTTCCCGGACGGATAGCTGTGCGCATCGGGTATGATGAGGGGCTGAGCCAGCGGATGTTTGCGGGGGGGGATGCGGTTCTGGTGCCTTCGCGTTTTGAGCCATGCGGGTTGACGCAGATGTATGGGTTGCGTTTTGGCACATTGCCTGTGGTGGCTGCCGTGGGCGGGCTTGCTGATACGGTTATCACCGCCAATCCAGCGGCCCTTGCTGCCGGGGTTGCCACGGGCATTACTTTCCATCCCACCGATGCCCCGGCCTTTGGGCTGGCGCTGCAAAACCTGATCCACCTGCATGCCGACCGCAAGGCATGGGCAGCGATGAAGCGAAACGCCATGCGCCAACCTGTGGGATGGGAGCAAAGTGCCGCACGCTATGCAGCGCTTTATGCGGAACTGATCACATGAACCCAGGTTCCGATGCACCGCAGCAACGTCTGCCGGGGCATGAAACCCGCGCAGGCCACGCGCGGCAACTTGGTGCCACACCGGATCCCGAAGGGGTCAACTTCGCGGTGTTCTCGGCGCATGCCGTGGCGATGGATTTGTGCCTTTTTACCGATGACGGCAAGCATGAACGCGCACGCCTGCCATTTCAGGACCGCGATGGCGATATTTGGCATATGCATGTGGCCGGTCTGGTTCCCGGTGCCTGTTATGGCTTGCGCGCCCATGGGGCCTATGCGCCCGAGGCGGGTCAACGCTTCAACCCCAATAAGCTGCTGATGGACCCTTATGCGCGCCAGTTCTGCGGCAACCTGCGCTGGTCTGATGTGCTGATGGGGTACCAGGTCGGCGCCGCCCATGCAGATCTGTCTTTTGATCCGCGTGACAGCGCCTTTGCCATGCCCAAATCTATCGTCACAGCCCCGCGTCTTGCGCCCGAACCCGGCCCCGGCCACCTCTGGCACAATACGGTGATTTATGAGGCCCATGCCAAGGGTCTTACGATGCAGCATCCCGATATTCCGGCGGGCCTGCGCGGCACTTATCTGGGCCTGTGTGCCGCTCCGATGCTGGACCATCTGACCAAACTTGGCGTGACGGCGATCGAACTCCTTCCTGTTCAGAGCTTCATCGACGATCGGTTTTTGGTGTCTCGCGGGCTGCGCAATTACTGGGGTTATCAGACGCTTGGCTTTTTCGCCCCGGACCTGCGTTATGCCAGCGCCAATGCGATTGCCGAGTTTCACCAGATGGTTTCCACCTTTCACCGCGCCGGGATCGAGGTGATCCTGGATGTGGCCTATAATCATTCGGGCGAGGGGGATGAGCTGGGGCCAACGCTGGCCTTCCGTGGTCTTGATAACGCCAGCTATTATCGGATGCGCGATGGCGGGCGTTATTACGTTAATGATACGGGCACCGGCAACACGTTGAATCTCAACCACCCGATGGTGCTGCGCATGGTGATGGACAGCTTGCGCTTTTGGGTCGTGGAAATGGGTGTCGATGGTTTTCGTTTTGATCTGGGTACGGTTCTGGGCCGCGAGGTAGGCGGGTTTGATCCCGGAGCAGGCCTGCTGGATGCGATCCGGCAAGACCCGGCTCTAAGGGCTGCCAAGCTGATTGCCGAGCCTTGGGATATTGGTCCCGGCGGCTATCAGCTTGGGCATTTTCCACATCCTTTTGCTGAATGGAATGACCAGTTTCGCGATGGCTCCCGGCGGTTTTGGCGTGGTGATGCGGGCATCGCCCCCGATCTGGCCGAAGGGCTTTTGGGCAGCGCTACGCGGTTTGATCATCACAACCGCCCCGCCACTGCCTCTGTCAACTTTATTACTGCCCATGATGGCTTCACTCTTGCTGATCTCACCCGCTACACCGTCAAGCGCAACCTTGCCAATGGCGAGGAGAACCGCGACGGCCACGGCGACAATCATTCCGACAATCTCGGGGTAGAGGGGCCAAGCGACGCCCCGGATATCATTGCTGCACGTCAGTTGCGCCAACGCAATCTACTCGCCACGCTGATGCTGGCCCAAGGCACGCCGATGCTGCTTGCCGGGGATGAGATGGGCAACAGC
>CALEMZ010000031.1 GCA_937910975.1 uncultured Pseudorhodobacter sp.
CTGATAAGGGATCTCGCTGACAACAATCTGCCATTGGCCGCGGCCCAGATCCTCCACATGCCACCGCGCGCGCAGACGGAAAGATCCGCGCCCGGTGCGATAGGCATCAAGGATATTGCTGCGCGGCTCTACTATAACGCCGCCGGTCGGAAAATCCGGGCCGGGAACAAGTTCCACCAGCGCATCATCCCCAACATCCGGATTTTTCAACATCAACAGGCAGGCATCAATCAATTCATGCAGATTATGCGGCGGGATATTCGTGGCCATCCCAACCGCGATTCCGCTGGAGCCGTTGGCCAACAGATGCGGAAATGCGGCAGGCATGACGATAGGCTCTTCCAGCGTACCGTCATAGTTGGGGCGGAAATCGACCGCGTTTTCGGCCAAACCTTCCATCAGCTTTTCGGCAATCGCCGTCAGTCGCGCCTCAGTATAACGGCTGGCTGCCGGGTTATCGCCATCAATATTGCCAAAATTGCCCTGCCCATCGACAAGCGGATAGCGCACGCTGAAATCCTGCGCCAAACGCGCCATCGCATCATATATCGCGGCATCGCCATGCGGGTGATAGTTTCCCATCACATCGCCCGAAATCTTGGCCGATTTGCGAAACCCGCCCGTCGGGCTGAGCTTCAGCTCGCGCATTGCATAGAGAATCCTGCGGTGCACTGGCTTTAGCCCATCACGTGCATCGGGCAGCGCCCGGTGCATGATCGTGGACAGCGCATAGGTCAAATACCTCTCGCTGATCGCGCGGCGCAGCGGCTCAGAGACGGTTACGGGCTCAATCTTGGGGTTGTCTGGCGCTTTTGTCATGGATGTTGTGTAATCGCGCCGCGCGGCACGGTCCAGCCGAAACGGCATGCGGACGAACGAGATGCCCTGAGGAAATCACGTTTAGGGGAATTATGGCGTATTTTCCCAGAGCAAAAGCTGGCACAATGTCGGTAGTGATTATCGCGAAAGCGAAACTATGTGGGGTTAGTATGTTTAGGTTAGTGATGGTGCTCGGTCTTGGACTTTTTTTGACACTTCTGATTGGAGGCGAGGACAAGGGCCAGATGAGGCTCGGGCTAGTTGCCGCAAATGAGCAAGCCAGCCCCCCGGCCCTACAGCAAGTAAATGTACCCCAACCGCCTGACACGGCACTCACCATCGTTTCGTTGGTCGCGGAGCAGCCTTCTGCCCCTGTGGTTACCGAAAAGGTGGTTTTAGTGCCGGTAACAACCGCAGCGCCCGTCATTGCGCCCGAATTCACGCCCACGCTGGACGCCTCCGATAAATTACCGGTCATGTATGTCAGCAGCCGCGCGGTGAATGTCCGTGGCGGGCCTTCTACGGCCTTTGAGGTTGTGGACCGCCTGACCCGTGCCGAGGCCGTAACCGTGGTTTCGCCAGAACAAAATGGCTGGGTCCAGATTCGTATCGAAGGTGACGGGATCGAGGGCTATGTCGCCGCACGCCTGTTGACTGATACGGACCCGCTGGGCAACTGATCGGCATTTGCGGCGGGGCTGAATTGGCTTTAAGGATCTGGTATTCATAAACCGGAGCCAAAGCATGTCACCAAAATCCATTCTTATCACGGGCTGCTCCTCGGGCATCGGGCTGGACGCGGCGCGCACATTGAAGGCACGCGGCTGGCGGGTATTTGCCACTTGCAGGGCCGAAGCGGATTGTGAGGCTTTGCGCGCCGAGGGGCTGGAAAGCTTTCAGCTCGACTATGATGACACCGGCAGCATTCAGGCCGCGGTAGACGAGGCCGTTCAGCGCACGGGCGGCACCTTGGACGCGCTGTTCAACAACGGGGCCATCGCCATTCCCTGCGCTTATGAGGATTTGCCGCGCGACGGGTTTCGCGCAATTCTGGAAACCAATCTGATCGGCTATCACGACCTGACCTGCCGGGTTTTGCCCATCATGCGGGCGCAGGGCCATGGGCGAATCGTGAACAATTCGTCGATTCTTGGGTTGGTCGGATATCGCTGGCGCACCGCCTATGTGGCGACCAAATTCGCATTGGAGGGGATTACGGATGTATTGCGGCTGGAGTTGCGGGGCACGGGAATCCACCCGATTCTGATTGAGCCCGGCCCGATCACTACCAAATTCCGCGCCAACAGTGCTGTTCAGTTCCACCGTTGGATTGACTGGAAAACCTCTCCGCGGCGCGCGGAATATGCCGATGTGCTGGCTCGGTTTGAAAACAATACCGGGCCAGACAAGTTTGAGCTGCCCGCCGCTGCGGTAACGGCGAAGCTGGTGCATGCCCTGGAAAGCCCGCGCCCGAAATCGCGCTACTATGTGACAACGCCGACCTATGTAATAGGGCTCGCACGGCGTATACTGCCGACATGGGTCTTGGACCGGGTGCTGGCCAGCGGAACGCGCGCTTGAAAGACGATCTGTCACAGGTCGTCTCTATTCGCTTTTCGCCCAACTCCACCTACATCCCCTGCAAACCAAAAGGGAAATATCATGCTTAGCGACCCGCTTTTCATTATCGCCGCCATTGCCTGCCTCGGCGTTTTGTTCATCCTGGTGCTGGGAATCGGTTCCTTTGGCAAGGGCGGTGAGGGCAGCGCGAAACGCTCCAACAAACTGATGCGATACCGTATCTATGCGCAGGGGGTGGCCGTAGCGCTGATCCTGCTGTTTGTTGTGGTACAAAATATGGGGCCGTAATAATGGTTGTTTTATCAAAGATTTACACCAGAACCGGCGATAAGGGCGAAACCGCTTTGGGCAATGGCGACCGGGTGGCAAAACATTCGCTACGGGTGTCGGCCTATGGCACGGTGGATGAAACCAATGCCACCATCGGGCTGGCACGGCTGCACAGCACTGGCGACATGGACACAGCCCTTGCCCGCATCTCGAACGACCTTTTTGACCTTGGCGCCGATCTTTGCACCCCAGACCGCGAGACGGATGCAACCGCCCCCTACCCGCGCCTGCGAATGATTGATGCACAGGTGGTGCGGCTGGAGGCCGAGATTGACGCGATGAACACGCGCCTGACCTCGCTGCGCAGTTTTATTTTGCCGGGCGGCACGGCACTAGCGGCGCATTTGCACCTGTGCCGCACCACCAGCCGGCGCGCTGAGCGACTGACGGTGGAGCTTGCAACCGTGGAAGATGTGAACCCGGAGGCGGTAAAGTACCTCAACCGGCTGTCGGATTGGTTCTTTGTGGCGGGTCGCATTGCCAATGATGACGGCAAGGATGATGTGTTGTGGGTGCCGGGACTGACACGCTGAGGTCCGGCCAACTCTAACGAATCCTCACAGCCTTTCGGCACTCATGGCGCGCATTTTTTTGTATGCCAACGCCCAACATCTGCCTCACAGCCTTTGTGCGTGCAAAACGCGGCGTCTGTTGTCGCTAACATGACGATTTTGGCCTGTTTATTGACCAAGCAAGATTATATCAAAGCCCAGAGAAGTGAGAGGGCTGCATGCCCCACCCCAAATAAGGAGTCCGCGCCAATGAAGGTTCTTGTGCCTGTCAAACGTGTGATCGACTATAACGTGAAAGTCCGCGTGAAAGCGGATGGAAGCGGCGTCGATCTGGCCAATGTCAAAATGTCGATGAACCCCTTCGACGAGATTGCCGTCGAACAGGCGATCCGCCTGAAAGAAGCGGGCACCGTGGAAGAGGTGATCGTGGTGTCCATCGGCGTCAAGCAATCGCAAGAAACGCTGCGCACGGCGCTTGCCATGGGTGCGGACCGCGCGATTTTGATTGTTGCCACCGATGACGTGCACAATGATATTGAGCCGCTGGCCGTGGCCAAACTGCTTAAGGCCGTTGTTGACGCCGAGGGCCCCGGCCTTGTGTTGTGCGGCAAGCAGGCGATTGATAATGACATGAACGCAACCGGCCAAATGCTGGCGGCATTGCTGGGCTGGTCACAGGCGACTTTTGCCTCGGAACTAACGATTGAGGGCGACAAAGCAGTTGTCACCCGCGAAGTGGATGGCGGCTTGCAGACCATCAAGGTGAACATGCCCACGGTTGTGACCGTGGACCTGCGCCTGAATGATCCGCGCTATGCCAGCTTGCCCAACATCATGAAGGCCAAAAAAAAGCCCCTGGATGAAAAGACCGCCGCCGATTATGGCGTCGACGTTTCCCCGCGCCTGATCGTGCAGAAAACCGTGGAGCCGACGGGTCGCAAAGCAGGAATCAAGGTTGGCTCGGTTGATGAACTGATTGCAAAACTCAAAGACGAAGCGGGGGTTATCTGATGGCTGTTCTTCTTTTGGGCGAAGTCACCGATGGCGCGCTGAACATCGACGCGACGGCAAAGGCTGTCATGGCGGCCAAGCCCTTGGGCGATATTACGGTGCTTTGCGCAGGTGCCTCCGCTGCGGTGGCCGCTACGCAAGCGGCAACAATTTCCGGCGTCTCCAAGGTGTTATGCGCCGAGGATGCCACCCTAGGCCACCGCTTGGCAGAGCCGACGGCGGCACTGCTTGTTTCGCTGGCTTCCGGCTATAGCCATATTTTTGCTCCAGCGACGACAGATGCTAAGAACGTGCTGCCGCGTGTGGCGGCTTTGCTTGATGTGATGGTGATGACAGACGTGACCGCGATTATCGACGCCGACACGTTCGAGCGCCCGATCTATGCGGGCAACGCCATTCAGACGCTGAAATCTATTGATCCGGTGAAGGTTGCCACCATCCGCACCGCTGGCTTTGAAGCGGCGGCACTGGGCGGCGCGGCTGCGATAGAAAATATCGGAGCGGCGAGTGATCCGGCACTATCAAACTGGGTTGAGGATAAGGTTGCTGCCTCTGACCGCCCGGAACTGACAAGCGCAGGCATCGTGGTATCTGGTGGTCGCGGCGTTGGCTCTGAAGCGGATTTCGCGCTTATCGAAAAACTGGCCGACAAGCTGGGGGCCGCTGTTGGTGCCTCGCGTGCGGCGGTGGATAGCGGCTATGCCCCGAACGACTGGCAGGTTGGCCAAACCGGTAAAGTGGTCGCCCCCGACCTTTACATCGCCGTTGGCATCTCGGGCGCGATTCAGCACCTTGCTGGCATGAAAGATTCCAAGGTCATCGTCGCGATCAACAAAGACGAAGAAGCGCCTATTTTCCAAGTTGCCGATTACGGGTTGGTTGCAGACCTGTTCACGGCTGTGCCGGAACTTATCGAGAAGCTGTGACGCCAGCTCCATCGGCCAAGACATACAAAGGGCACCCGTTTGCGGGTGCCCATTTTTTTTCCATTTCCGACTGCCCGTGCGGATCAATCGCGGAGCAA
>CALEMZ010000032.1 GCA_937910975.1 uncultured Pseudorhodobacter sp.
CGACAGGGAGAGATTGAGACATGCCGGGAAATCTGAGCTTTGACGCCTTGAAAGACGCCGCAACCAAGGGTGAGATTGATACCGTTTTGGTTGCTGGCATTGATATGCAGGGGCGCTTGATGGGCAAACGCTTTCATGTGCAAAATTTTCTGGACACAAGCTGGCAGGAAACTCATTGCTGCAACTATCTCCTCGCCACCGATATGGAGATGAACACCGTGCAGGGCTATAAATCCACCTCATGGGAGGCGGGCTATGGCGATTACGTGATGAAAGCCGATCTGGCCACCCTGCGCCGTATTCCGTGGCTGGAAGGCACCGCACTGGTGCTGTGCGATCTGCTTGATCATCACACCCACGCCCCCGTCCCCCATTCCCCCCGCGCCGTGCTGAAACGCCAGGTCGCGCGCGCCAAGGAGATGGGCTTTGATGTGATGATGGCGACGGAACTGGAATTCTATCTATTTACGAACTCCTACGATTCCTTGCGTGAAAGCTTCCAGCGCACCGGCCAACTGCGCGACTTGCAAACCATATCCGCGCATAACGAAGATTACGCCCTGTTCCAGACCACCAAAGAAGAAGACGTCATGCGCGCCCTGCGCAACGGTCTTTATGGCGCGGGCATCCCGGTGGAATGTTCCAAGGGTGAGGCAGATGCGGGCCAGGAAGAGATCAACATCCGCTATTCCGATGCGCTTGATACAGCAGACAATCACGTCATCACCAAGCAGGCCACCAAGGAAATCGCATGGTCCAAGGGCCGCTCTGTTACCTTCATGGCAAAGTATGATCACCGCCGCGCAGGGTCCTCCAGCCATGTTCACCAGTCGCTTTGGTCCGGCGGCACCCCCGTATTTCAAGATACGGCTGATGCGCATGGCATGTCTGCCACCATGAAACATTTTCTGGCGGGCCAATTGGCCCATATAGGCGACATCACGGCCTTTCTCGCGCCCTATGTGAACAGCTACAAGCGTTTTACTGTCGGCATGTTCGCCCCCACCAAAGCAGTCTGGAGCCGGGATAACCGCACCGCAGGCTTCCGGGTTTGCGGCGAAGGCACCAAGGGCGTGCGGGTGGAGTGTCGCATTGGCGGCGCTGATCTGAACCCTTATATGGCGATGGCAGCCTTGCTTGCCGCAGGCCTTGACGGGATTGAAAAAAAGATGCCGCTGGAGCCGGAAATGAAGGGCGATATGTACCAATCCGAAGGCGCACGCACGATCCCCGGCACCCTGCGCGAGGCCGCCGTCAAGATGCATGGTTCTGCCATGTTGCGCGCAGCCTTCGGCGCTGATGTGATCGACCATTATCACCATGCCGCTATGTGGGAAGTTTCCGAGCATGACCGCGTGGTCACGGATTTTGAGCTCAATCGGTTGATGGAACGCGCCTAACATGATCCACGCCATCGACCATCCGGCGCTAACCGCCCGCTCGCCCGAAGCGTCGGTTGTGCTTTATGGTCGTGCTGCTTGGGCTGGCCACCCCTCGCTTTGGCGAGGGGCTTGCCATTGTCGAGGGTCCGGTGCAAATACCCGGCGCGCGTGAGCCCATCACATCCGTGTATTTCAACGACCCATATGGAAGTCTGATCGAAATGAGCCGGTATGACGGGCCGGCACCGAACGCCTCATGAGGATAAAATGACCAAACCGATTGCCCTGATCTCTCCCGTTGATGGCAGCACTTATGCCACCCGCACGCCCCTGACGCAGGTTGAAGCCCTTGCCGCCACCGCCCGCGCCCGCGCCGCGCAAAAACCATGGGCCGCACGCCCACTGGCGGAACGGATTGCACTGGTAAAGGCCGGCGTCGCCAATCTTGACAAGGTCAAGGATAAGCTGGTCGAGGAACTCGCCTGGCAAATGGGGCGCCCCACGCGTTATGGCGGCGAGTTTGGCGGCGTGCATGATCGCACCAATTATATGGCCGAGATTGCCGCAAAAACCCTTGCACCTGAAGTGGTCGAAGACAGCGCCACCTTCTCCCGCCAGATTGCGCGGGAAGCGGTCGGCGTGGTGTTTATCGTCGCCCCGTGGAACTACCCTTACCTCACCACGATCAACACATTGGCCCCTGCGCTGATCGCGGGCAACACCGTGATACTGAAACACGCCAGCCAAACCCTGCTAGTTGGTGAGCGGTTGGCCGAGGCGTTTCATGCTGCGGGCATCCCTGCTGACGTCTTCCAAAACGTGGTGTTGGACCACGCCACAACTGAACATCTTATCCAAAACCGCGCCTTCAACTTTGTGAACTTCACCGGCTCTGTCGGTGGCGGCATCGCGATGGAAAAGGCGGCGGCAGGCACCTTCACCGGGCTTGGGCTGGAGTTGGGCGGCAAAGATCCTGGCTATGTACGCGCCGATGCCGATCTCGACGCCGCCGTCGATAGTTTGATGGATGGCGCGATGTTTAACGCGGGCCAATGCTGCTGCGGGATTGAACGTATTTATGTTCATGAAAGCCTCTATGACGCTTTCGTAGAAAAATCTGTGGCTTGGGTGAAAGGGCTGGTGCTGGGCAACCCGTTTGACGCCGCCACCACCATCGGCCCCATGGCGAACAAACGTTTCGCCGCCGTGGTCCGCGCCCAAGTGGCCGAGGCCGTGGCCGCTGGTGCCACCCCGCTGATCGATCCGGCCTTGTTCCCGGCTGATGATGGCGGTGCCTATCTTGCCCCGCAGATCCTAGTCAATGTCGATCACTCGATGCGTGTGATGATGGAAGAAAGCTTTGGCCCTGTTGTCGGAATTATGAAGGTTTCCGGCGATGATGAAGCGATTGCCTTTATGAATGACAGCCCCTATGGCCTGACATGTTCGATTTGGACAAAAGATGTCGAAGCCGCCTCCGCCATTGGCGCGCAGGTCGAGACTGGCACCGTTTTCATGAACCGCTGTGATTATCTGGACCCGGCGCTGTGCTGGACCGGCTGCAAAGACACCGGGCGCGGTGGCTCTCTGTCCTATCTCGGGTTCCATTCGGTCACCCGCCCCAAATCCTACCATCTCAAGAAGGTGACGAAATGAGCCACTCTGTCCCCAATCGCAACTGGTCTTACCCCACCGCAATCAAATTCGGCGTGGGCCGAATTGCCGAACTGGCCGAGCATTGCAAAGCCGCAGGTGTCACCAAGCCTTTGCTGGTGACCGACAAGGCCTTGGCCAGCTTGCCGATTACCGCCGCAGCGCTTGATGCGCTGGACGCGGCGGGCCTTGGCCGTGCCGTATTCTCTGAGGTTGATCCGAACCCGAATGAGATCAATATGGCCGATGGCATCAAGGCCTATCTGGCCGGGGGCCATGATGGCGTGATCTGTTTTGGCGGCGGCTCCGCGCTGGATCTGGGCAAGATGATCGCCCTGATGGCGCATCAAAAGCCTGCGCTTTCTGTCTGGGAACTGGAGGATATCGACGATTGGTACACCCGCGCCGACAGTGCCGCGATTGCACCAATTATCGCGGTGCCGACCACAGCAGGCACAGGGTCTGAGGTTGGCCGTGCAGGGGTTCTGACCAATTCCGCCACCCATAAGAAAAAGATCATCTTTCACCCCAAACTGCTGCCCGTGGTTACGATCTGCGACCCGGCCCTGACCGTTGGCATGCCGAAGTTCATCACCGCCGGCACCGGGATGGATGCGCTCGCCCATTGTCTGGAGGCCTATTGCAGCCCCTTCTACCACCCGATGAGCCAAGGCATCGCCTTGGAAGGCATGCGGTTGGTGTTTGAGAACCTGCCGCTGGTCTATGCTGACCCCAACAATCTTGATGCGCGCGCACATATGATGTCGGCGGCGGCGATGGGGGCGGTGGCCTTCCAAAAAGGCCTCGGCGCCATCCACAGCCTGAGCCACCCGGTCGGCGCCGTTTACGGCACCCATCATGGCACCACCAATGCGGTCGTGATGCCGATGGTACTCGATTTTAACCGCCATGCCATTGAAGACCGGATCGAAGCTGCCGCGCGCTATCTGGCCATCCGCGGCGGGTTTGATGGGTTTAGGGAAGCGGTGATGGACCTGCGCGCGGCGCTGGGAATTCCGGAAAACCTGACGGCGATGGGGGTTGATGCCGCCCGTCTGGATGAGCTGACAGAAATGGCACTGGAGGACCCGTCTTGCGGCGGCAACCCGGTGGTAATGACCCGCGAAAACACCCGTGCGTTGTTTGAGAGCTGCATGTAAGCACACCGCGCCCTTAAAGGCGCGAGATTGGGGGCGGGCGTGACACAGGGAACCGAGATTGCCGTTATTGGCGCAGGGGTGATCGGGCTTGCGATCGCCCATCGCTTGGCAACCGAAGGCCAGGAGGTCGTGCTGATCGACCCGGCCGCCCCCGGCTCCGGCGCGTCTTTTGGCAATGCGGGCACGATAGCCGATTATGCGGTGCAACCCGTCGGCACCCCGGATGTATTGCGGGCCTTGCCGTCGCTGCTGTTTGATCGGAACTCCCCGCTCTCGATCCGCCGGGCGGCGTTGCCAAGCCTCGCCCCGTGGTTGCTGCGCTTTGCCCGCCAGTCCTTGCCCGGTGCCGCGCGGCGCAATGCGCAGGCGATTGCGGGCCTGATGGCCGGGGCTTTGCCGGGCTGGGAGGCCTTGGCGTCCGAGGTGGGCGGCGAGGCGTTGATGCAGCGCAGGGGCTGCTTCTATCTTTATGAGACACAAGCCGGGTTCGACGCCGCGCAGCGGGATCTGGCGTTCCGGCGCGGGCTTGGGGTTTCGGTTGAGATGCTCAGCCGGGACGAGGTTGCCACAATGGAGCCGGGGCTGCCCGAGATGCCCGGCGGGGGCGCATATTTCCCCAAGGCCGTGTTTTTTGTCGATCCGGGGCGGATGGTCGGGCTGCTGGCGCAAGCCGCTTTTGCGGCGGGGGCCGGACAAATTGCAGCGCGGGTGGATCGGTTGGTGCGGTTCTCAGGCGGGGTGCGGCTGACCGGGCCGGGGCTGGATTTGACCGCGCGGCGGGTCGTAATCGCGGCGGGGGCGCATTCAAAAGAGCTGGCGCGGCAGGCGGGGGACCGGGTGCCGCTGGATACCGAGCGCGGCTATCATGTGGAGTGGGATATGGATGCCCCGCGCCTGACCCGGCCTTGCTGCCCGACCTCTCGAGGGTTCTATATGTGCCCGATGACGGGGCGGTTGCGAGTGGCGGGGACGGTGGAATTGGGCGGGCTTGCGGCCCCTGCGTCGCGGCATCGGATTGAGAAGCTGATCGAGGGGGCGCGGGCCTTTTTCCCCGATCTTGGCCCCCCGGATCGTGACTGGATGGGCTTTCGCCCCTCGCTGCCCGACAGCCTGCCTGTAATCGGACCAAGCCGGGGCGGGGCAGAGGTTATCCATGCATTCGGGCACGGCCATGTGGGACTTACCTTGGCCCCGGTGACGGCGGGGTTGGTGGCTGATCTGATGGCTGGACGCGCGCCGGGCGTGGAGATTGAACCCTGCCTGCCGACTCGTTTTTAAGCGCCGGCGCGTGGATGTAACCCAAGTGAAGCCCAGTTCATAACCTTCAGAAGGACCGTTTTGATCTTTTCCTTCTGACCTGAAAAAGTATCCATTGCGCCGAATTTGCTGTTGGCAGAGGCAATTTGTCGCCCCTTAAAACATCCCCGGCACGACCAGATCCGGGGGTCTGTGCCCGTCTGCAAACGTCTTGATGTTGATGATAACCTTCTCGCCCATCTCCAGCCGGCCCTCGACCGTGGCGGAACCCATATGAGGCAGAAGCACAACATTGGGCAGCTCACGCAGGCGAGGGTTAATCTCATGCCCATGCTCAAACACATCCAGCCCTGCGCCTGCAAGTTCGCCTGTGCGCAGGCCGCGGGTCAGGGCGTTTTCGTCGATCACTTCGCCGCGTGAGGTATTTACGATCACGGCGCTGGGTTTCATCAGTTTCAGCCGCCGCGCGTTCATCAGATGGAAGGTGGAGGGCGTGTGCGGGCAGTTGATGGAGATGATATCCATACGGCTGACCATCTGGTCGAGGCTTTCCCAATAGGTGGCGTCAAGATCCGCCTCGATTTCGGGGCGCAGGCGCTTGCGGTTATGGTAGTGGATTTGCATGCCAAAGGCCGCAGCACGCCGCGCCACCGCCTGCCCAATGCGCCCCATGCCAAGGATGCCAAGGCGGCGGCCACCGATGCGCCCGCCCAGATGCGCCATTGGCGCCCAGCCCTGCCAACGGCCCGCCTGCATCTCGGCCAGACCTTCGGGGATTTTGCGGGTGACGGCGAGAATCAGCGCCAGTGTCATATCAGCAGTGTCTTCGGTCACCACGCCCGGCGTGTTGGAGACAAGGATGCCGCGTTGGCGCGCCGTGGCCACGTCGATATGGTCCACCCCCGCGCCATAATTGGCGATGAGTTTCAACTTTTCACCGGCTTGCGCCAGCAGGTTTGCGTCAATCTGGTCGGTGACGCAGGGCACCAGCACATCAGCGCGGCGCATTGCCGCGCCCAGCTCTTCGCGGGTCATGCGGGTGTCAGGGTCGCGCAGCTCCACGTCGAAGAGTTCCTTCATCCGGGTTTCAACCGATTCTGGAAGGCGTCGCGTGACAACAACACTTAGGCGTGGTGCAGGCATGAATATCCCCGATTCACTTTCAAATCATGTGCGTTAGTGGCAAGGTGCCGGGAAGCGGGGTGAGGTACAAGCCCCGGAACGCGATGCAAGGGCAACAAAGACGGATGACGGCTCCGCGTATGGGGTCGCGCCGAGGATTACGGGCGGAATGGTGATGCGGGCGGCAGGTTTGAGGGCAGCGGGTGTGGCGCTGGCGATATTGATAGCATTTGCAGGACCGGGGGTAGCCCAAACCCCCGAGCCAGAAAACCCTGAGCAGGTGCGCGGCGCGGTGACCAACCTGCCCTTGCCGCGCTATGTGACGCTGAAGACCAATGAGGGCAATGCACGGCGCGGGCCCGGTTTGACGCACCGGATTGACTGGGTGTTCAGGCGGGCGGGGATGCCGCTGCGTGTGACGGCGGAATATGAGAATTGGCGGCGGATCGAAGATGCTGAAGGCGCGGGGGGATGGGTGCATTATTCGCTACTGTCGGGCAGCCGCTCGGTTCTGGTAACGGATGCGATGCTAGACTTGCGGGCCACGCCCTTACCCGAGGGCGCGATGGTGTTGCGCGCAGAAGCGGGCGTGATCGCGCGGCTTATGGAGTGCCAACCCGCATGGTGCCGGTTGAACCTTGGTAGCGCCAAAGGCTGGGCGCCGAAATCCGCCCTTTGGGGAGTCGACCCGGAAGAAACCTTCGAATAAACCCGTAATTATCGGAGCGATTGCCCGTTTAACCGCAGAGAATAGACCCACGATGTCCTTGCAAAAAGCCACAAAGTTGAACCTTTCGGCGGGGATGGCCTCGGTGCTGGTCGCGGGGCTTCTGGTGGCGCTGAAACTTTGGGCGCTGGGGGAAACCGGGGCCTTGTCGGTGGCCGCCTCGCTGGCCGATAGTGCAATGGACCTGATGGTATCTCTGGGGGCCATGGCCGCTATTTTCTATGCCGCCCGCCCGCCTGATGATGACCATGTTTTTGGCCATAGCTCTGCCGAGGATCTGGCCGCACTTGGGCAATCGCTGTTCATCTTGATCTCGGCGGGGGTGATCACATGGGCCGCGATTCGTCGGCTGATCACGGCGCAGCCTGAACGGCTGAACGCCGAGGCCAGCGGCATCATAGTCATGGTGATTTCAATTCTGCTCACGCTCGGGCTGATCTTGTGGCAAACCCGCGTGGCGCGGCTGACGGGCAATAAGGTGGTCAAGGCTGACAGGCTGCATTATCTGGGCGACCTTTTGCCCAACCTTGGCGCGATTGCCTCGCTCTGGGCTTCCAGCCGCTTTGGGCTGGTTCAGATCGACGCAGTGGTGGCGCTGGCGGCAGCGGGGATGCTGGCGATCGGTGCGCTGAAAATCGGGCGCGGGGCATGGGACGCGTTGATGGACCGGACCGCAGACCCCGAAATCATTAATGGCATCGCGATATTGGCGCACAACTGGCCGGGGGTTGAGGGGTTTCATGACCTCAAGACCCGGATGGCGGGCAGCAAGGTTTTTGTGCATTTGCATATCGAGTTGGATGGCGACCTGACCCTGCGCGAGGCGCATGACATCGGGGCCGGGCTGCGCCGGACGATCCTTTTGGCCTATCCGCAAACCGATGTGATCATCCACAAAGATGTCGCGCGGCGCTGATTTTTGCCGTTATTCCGCCAGAGGCAAAGAAGGCTTTGATCCCAGCTTGTAACGCTGAACGCACCTCTTCATAGGGGGCAATATGGCCAAAGGAACTTGCGACCCAAGAACGGGTAGTCCCGGAACTTTTTCGTGGCAAGAACACCTGCTTCTGGAAGGCGTGCCCCTCGCATTCGTTTGGCTCTACGCCACCCGCGACGGCACCCGGTTTTCAAGCCAGCGAAAGGCCAGCACGATAAGGCCCGTGACGATCATATAGACCACCGCCAGCAACAACAGCGGCTCGTAAACAATAAACGTATCTTGCCGCACGCGAGAGGCCACGGCGTAAATATCAACCACGGTGATGGTGGCCACCAAGGGCGTTGCTTTCAGTTGCAGCACGGTTTCGCCGCCCAAGGTCGGCAGGGCGCGCTGAATGGCCAGCGGCAGCCAGATGCGGCGCAAGATGGTCAGGCGCGGCATGCCCATGGCCTTTGCCGCCTCCAACTGCCCGCCCGGAACCCCTTTGAACGCGCCGCGCATCACCTCGCCCTCATAGCCCGCAAAGCTGATGGTCAAGGCAAATACCGCATAGGGCCAGGCTTGGCGCAGATAGGGCCAAAGCTCTGACTGCCGGATTGCCGGGAATTGCGGAAAAAGAGAGCCCAGCCCGTAATAAAGCAGCCAAAGCTGCAACAGCAGCGGCGTACCACGGATCACAGTGCAAAACGCTTTGGCGGGGGCTGCCAGATACCAAGGGCCAGCAGCTTGTGCGAGGCCCAGCGGGATCGCCAGCAAGAAGCCAAAGAAAGTGGTGACCACCAGCAGCCAAAGCGTTTGCCAAATGCCCTGCCCTATTAACGGCAGGTATTTGGGCAACCAATCCCAGCGCAGATAGATCGCACATAACATCACAATCACGGCCCCAATGGCCGCCATGACGATGCGATGCGTTTGCCAAAACCCGCTCATGACCCAGCCCCGCCGTCGCGTTGGCCGCGCCGGGCCCATTTCTCAATCCGGCCGAAAGCCACGCCGGATATCAGCGTGACAAGCAGGTAAAGCACACCCGCTGCCAGAAAAAAGGTCATGAAAGCTTTGGTAGATGAGGCCGCTTGCCGGGTTTGCAGCGTGAGTTCGGCAAAGCCGACGATGGCCAGAAGCGCGGTGTCTTTGGTGGCAATCAGCCACAGGTTGGCCAGCCCCGGAATGGCGTTGGACAACATCAAGGGCAACGTGATGCGCCACGCGGCTTTCAAGGGAGGCATGCCCATGGCCCTTGCCGCCTCAAGCTGGCCTGTGGGCACGGCGAGGATTGCGCCACGGATCACCTCTATCGAATAGGCACCCTGCACCACCCCCAGCACCGCAATGCCCGCAACCACGCCCGAGATTTGCACCCGCGCATAGCCCATCGCCACAAGCCCTTGGTTCACAAGGTCTGTCACCGCGAAATAGAGGATCAGGATCAGCACCAGTTCCGGCACGGCGCGCACCACGGTGGTATAGACCGCCAGCAGATCGCGTGTGACAGGGCCACCATGCAGCTTGCCAAAGGCCCCGGCAGTGCCGATCACCAGCCCCAGCGCATAGGCCCCGAGCGCGATCTGGATCGAGTTGCCCAGACCGCGCACGAGGTTTGCCCCCCAACCCGGCGGCTCCCATGCCAGCAGGGCGAGGGTTGGAAACGCCTCAAGCAGCGTTTCCAACATGGATTAGCCGCCGTAGATCGAGGAGGCGAAGTAAGGCGCGGAAACCTTGTCATAGGTGCCATCAGCAATAATCTTGGCAATGCCCGCGTTAAACTTGGCTTTCAGCGCATCATCGCCTTTGCGCACACCAACGCCCACGCCAAGGCCAAGGATCGCCTGATCGTCGGCCACAGCGCCTACGTTTTCACAACAAGCGCCGGTGTCGGATTTCAGGAAATCGTCCAGCGCGATGCTGTCGGCCTGCGTCGCGTCAATGCGGCCTGCCACGAGGTCTTGGTTGGCCTCATCCTGGGTTTGGTACAGCTTGATTTCGGCACCCGCAAAATGGGTCTGGGCGTAATCTTGATGCACGGTGGACACCTGAACGCCAAGAATTTTGCCCGCCAACCCCTCAGCGGTGGGCGTGATGCCCGAACCTTTGGCGGCCACGATCACGGTTGGCGTGTTGTAGTATTTATCCGAGAAATCAATTGTCTGCATACGATCCGCAGTGATCGACATGGAGGCCATGATCGCATCAATCTGGCCCGAGGTCAGCGAAGGGATGATGCCATCCCATGCCACCGGGGTGATAACGCAATCCAGTTCGGCGGCAGCACAAACCGCGCCGATCAGGTCCACTTCCCAGCCGATCCAATTGCCGGCGGCATCGGGAGAGGCGAAGGGCGGATAGGGTTCGGCGGCGATGCCCACTTTGACAGGTTCGGCCATTGCGGCGGTGCCAAGGGCCAGTGCGGCCAGCGTTGTCAGCAGAATATTTTTCATGGTGGTTCCCTTTGTTGTTGGTCTGTTTTTCGGGTTTTCCCGATATTTGGTTGGCGGTTATTCCCGGGCCAGTCTTAGCCGACGGTCTTCAAGAACTGTTGCAGGCGTTCAGATTGCGGATTGCCGAAAAGCGTTTCGGGTGGCCCTTCTTCTTCCACCTGCCCATTGTGCAGATAGATCACGTGGCTGGCCACTTCGCGGGCGAATTTCATTTCATGGGTGACGAGGATCATGGTGCGCCCCTCGGCGGCGAGATCACGGATCACGCCCAGCACTTCGCCCACCAGTTCCGGGTCAAGCGCGGAAGTCGGTTCGTCAAACAGCATGGCGCGCGGTTCAATCGCCAGCGCGCGGGCGATGGCGGCGCGTTGTTGTTGGCCACCCGACATGAAGGCTGGGTAGGTGTCGGCCTTTTCGGCCAGACCCACGCGATCCAGCAGGGCCTTGGCGCGCTCAATCGCTCGGGCCTTGGGGATGCTCAGCACATGGACCGGCACCTCGATCAGGTTTTCCAGCACGGTCTTATGGCTCCACAGATTGAACTGTTGAAAGACCATGCCAAGGCTTTGGCGCAGATGTTCGATTTGCTTGCGGTTGGCGGGGCTGCCATCGGGGCGCAGCGCCACCTCTTCGCCGCCGATCACGATGCGGCCAGAGGTTGGGGTTTCCAGAAAGTTGATGCAGCGCAGCATGGTGGATTTGCCTGAGCCAGAGCCGCCGATAATCGCCACCACATCGCCTTGCCGCGCTGTCAGATTCACGCCTTTCAGCACCTCCAGCGAACCGAAGGATTTGTGCAGCTCTTCGATGCGGATCGCCTCGGGCTGCGCCGCTGCTGCGGCAGGGTCTGTCTGTTCGGCCTGTGCTTTCATCGCGCCATCATCATTTCCTGATTGCAGTTAGCCAGCCATCTGGTAATTATGCAAGCGTATAATTACCAGATTGAGAGGGGCCGATGTGACCGGGGATCGCCGCAAATTCAGCCGCCAGAACGAAGATCAACGCCGCGCGGCGTTGATCGCGGCTGCGGTGGAGCTGATTTCCGACGGCGGGCCGGGTGCGGCTACCGTGCGGGCAATTGCAGCACGGGCTGGCGTGACGCCGGGGCTGATCCGCCATTACTTCGCCACCAAGGAGGCGCTGACGCGGGCGGCCTATACCCAAGTCATGGGGGGGATGATCGAGGCGAGCCTTGCGGTTGTGGCCAAGGCGCCCCAGCACCCCGAGGCGCGGCTGGCGGTCTTTGTGACCTCATCCTTGCGACCGCCTGTGGTGGACCCGCAGGCCATGGGGCTTTGGGCCGGGTTCTTGCACCAGATGCGGCGCGACACGGAAATGCGCGCGGCGCATGAGGCAAGCTATCTGCACTACCGCGACCTGTTGCAGGGGCTGATTAGCGCGTTGCCACGCGAAGCGGATGCAGCCCGGTTGCGGGCCGACGCGATTGCCTGCAACGCGGTGATTGACGGCTTGTGGCTGGAAGGCTCCGCGCTGCCCGAAACGTTTGAGCCGGGCGAGTTGGAGCGGATAGGCCTGCGCTCTGTGGCGGCCATATTGGGCGTAGATTTGGTGGCAGCAATGCCGGATGAAGGGGCGAGTGCATGAGATATGCAGCGATTACCAAGCGATTGGCCGGACTTGGCGGTGCAAAATGGGC
>CALEMZ010000033.1 GCA_937910975.1 uncultured Pseudorhodobacter sp.
GTGGCGGCCGTGATGGCGCGGGGCGAGTTGGTGACGGATGAGATCGTGATCGGCCTGATCCGTGAAAAGTTGAAAGGTGACGCGGCGGGCGGGTTTATCTTTGATGGCTTTCCCCGAACGCTGGCACAGGCCGACGCTTTGGGCCAATTGATGGCCGAAGTGGGCCAGCGCCTTGATGCCGTGATTGAGATGCAGGTTGATGATACGGCCCTGATCGCGCGGATCGTCGGGCGTTTCACCTGTGCCAATTGTGGTGCGGTGTACCATGACCAGATAAAGCCGACCAAAGTGGCGGGAAGGTGCGATTCTTGCGGCTCTGACAATCTGGTGCGACGTGCGGATGACAATGAAGAAGCGCTACGCACCCGTTTGCTGGAGTATTACAAGAAAACATCGCCGTTGATTGGCTATTACTACGCCAAGGGGATGCTTTCCCCCGTCGACGGGCTGGCGGAAATGGATGTCGTTTCCGCGGCAATTTCATCAGTACTTGACCGCTGAGATTAATCCGACCTCCCGCTCTTGACGGGCAGGGCAAAACCCCATATTGCACGGCGTCCCGTATGGGAATCGTTCCGGCTTTTGACTATCTCGAAACCGCAGACGAAAACATCAGGGGCGGATCCGCCGTCCTTGGGTTGTGAAAAAAGGTTCTGGCATAACGGAACCGCAACGAAAGGAAGCGCGCGTGGCTCGTATTGCTGGCGTAAACATTCCGACGGGGAAACGTGTCCCCATCGCACTGACCTATATCACAGGGATTGGCTCCCACAGCGCAGAATTGATCTGTGAAGCTGTTGGCATTGACCGCGCCCGCCGTGTGAACGATCTTTCGGACGCCGAAGTGCTTGCTATCCGCGAGCATATCGATGCGAACTTCTCCGTTGAAGGTGACCTGCGTCGCGAAACCTCGATGAACATCAAACGTTTGATGGACCTTGGTTGCTACCGTGGCCTGCGTCATCGCCGCAACCTCCCAGTTCGCGGTCAGCGTACTCACACCAACGCTCGTACCCGCAAAGGCCCCGCAAAGGCCATTGCCGGCAAGAAGAAATAAGGGGCGCTGAGATATGGCACGCGAAAAGACCCGTATGAAGAAGAAGGAACGCAAGAACATCGCCGCTGGCGTTGCTCATGTGAATTCTTCGTTCAACAACACAAAAATCCTGATCTCTGACGTTCAGGGCAATGCAATCGCTTGGTCCTCTTCGGGCACCATGGGCTTCAAAGGGTCGCGGAAATCCACGCCCTATGCTGCCCAGATGGCTGCTGAAGATGCTGCCAAGAAGGCGCAAGATCACGGCGTGAAGACCCTTGAGGTTGAAGTTCAAGGCCCGGGTTCGGGCCGTGAATCTGCGCTGCGCGCGCTGGCTGCTGCTGGTTTGAACATCACGTCGATCCGTGATGTGACGCCGATGGCACATAACGGTTGCCGTCCGCCGAAGCGTCGCCGCGTCTAAGGGCTTTATATTTTACCGGGCCGGGTGCATTTTGCGCGCGGCCCGGTTTCGGCATTTCTAATTCCTCGGGCGTTGACTGCTTAAGGACATGGGCAGAAGACAGGTATGGAGGCTATTCGCATGATCCACAAAAATTGGGCCGAACTCATCAAACCGACGCAGCTGGTGGTTATCCCCGGCCCTGACGCGTCGCGTACGGCAACTGTTATCGCTGAACCGCTGGAGCGTGGCTTTGGCCTGACGCTGGGCAACGCGCTTCGCCGCGTGCTGATGTCATCGCTTCAGGGTGGCGCAATCACCTCTGTGCAGATCGACAATGTTTTGCATGAGTTTTCGTCTGTCGCCGGTGTGCGCGAAGACGTCACCGATATCGTACTGAACCTGAAAGGCGTCAGCCTGCGCATGGAAGTTGAGGGCCCGAAGCGGCTTTCGATTTCGGCAAAAGGTCCGGGCGTGGTGACGGCTGGCGATATTTCGGAAACAAGCGGAATTGAGGTTCTGAACAAGGGCCACGTGATCTGCCACCTCGACGATGGCGCCGATGTGTTCATGGAACTGACCGTCAACACCGGCAAAGGCTATGTTGCGGCAGACAAGAATCGCCCGGAAGATGCGCCGATTGGGTTGATCCCGATTGATGCGATCTATTCGCCGGTAAAAAAGGTCAGCTATGAAGTGCAACCGACCCGTGAAGGTCAGGTTCTCGACTATGACAAGCTGACGATGAAGATCGAAACCGATGGCTCGCTGACGCCGGATGATGCTGTGGCCTATGCCGCGCGCATTCTGCAAGACCAGCTGTCGATCTTCGTGAACTTCGACGAGCCAGAATCGGCGACACGTTCGGATGTGGATGACGGGCTGGAGTTCAACCCGCTGTTGCTGAAGAAAGTGGACGAGCTGGAATTGTCGGTGCGTTCGGCAAACTGCTTGAAGAACGACAATATCGTCTATATCGGCGATTTGATCCAAAAGACCGAAGCCGAAATGCTGCGTACGCCGAACTTTGGCCGCAAGTCCTTGAACGAAATCAAGGAAGTGCTGTCGGGCATGGGCCTGCACCTTGGCATGGACGTCGAGGATTGGCCGCCAGAAAACATCGAAGATCTGGCCAAGCGTTTCGAAGACCAGTTCTGAGAATTAGGGGGGCAGTGATGCCCCCCGAAAATGCCCGCGCAGGCGGGGAATGATCGGGCATAAGCCCCAAGGTGAGCGGGACCAATCGTAGGCCCTGCCGGACAAAGCAAAACCACGGATTAGGAGATTCCCATGCGTCACTCTAACGGCTACCGCAAACTGAACCGTACTCATGAACACCGCAAAGCGATGTTCGCCAATATGTGCGGCTCGCTCATCGAGCATGAGCAGATCAAGACTACTTTGCCGAAGGCAAAAGAACTGCGCCCGATCATCGAGAAGCTGATCACATTGGCAAAGCGTGGCGATCTACACGCCCGCCGTCAGGCAGCAGCCCAGTTGAAGCAAGACCAATATGTCGCGCGCCTGTTCGAAATTCTTGGGCCGCGCTACAAGGATCGCCAGGGCGGATATGTTCGTGTACTTAAGGCCGGTTTCCGCTATGGTGATATGGCGCCAATGGCGATCATCGAGTTCGTGGATCGCGACCCGAATGCTAAAGGCGCTGGCGATAAGGCTCGTGTGGCAGCAAACGAAGCCACAGAAGTTTAATAACTTCTGTATAGAACCGCTGAAGGCCCGCTGTAACAGGCGGGCTTTTTTTTATTGTAATGCTCTTTCTCCCTTTTTTTCCTTGGACTGTTCTGGTGAACG
>CALEMZ010000034.1 GCA_937910975.1 uncultured Pseudorhodobacter sp.
AAGACGGCGCCCTCGACCTCATCTTCGAAGAGCCGCAAAAAGCCCGTCTCACCAAGCAAAAACCGCCACTTCTCACGGCGGAATGATCCGGGCTTTCCTTGTATTTTCCATATTGGCCCCTGCGCAAGCCGGGGCCTTTTCGCTGCCCTTCCCCGTTGATTGCAAGTTGAACGAAACCTGCTTCATCAACGCCCGGTCAGCGTTCCGTCAGCTTCAACTCGATCCGCCGGTTCTGCGCCCGCGCCACCTCTGAACTGCCCGTCGCCACCGGCTGCCACTCGCCAAAGCCCGTAGCCGCCATCCGCGCCGGCGGGAAGCCCAGTTCATCTTGCATGAACCGCACCACCGACAGGGCGCGGGCTTGGCTCAACTCCCAGTTATCGGCAAAAGCGCCCACCCCGGAAAGTGGCACGTCATCGGTGTGGCCATCCACTCTTATGATCCAATCAATCCCCGCCGGAATTTGCCCTGAAACCTCGCCCAGCGTGGCCACCACCCCCGCAATCTGGCGACGGCCTTCGGGGGCGAGGTTAGCCAAGCCGGGCTGAAACAGCACCTCGGAGGAGAAGACGAAGCGATCCCCCACGATCCGCACCCCCTCACGGCCCGCCAGAACCTCCCGCAACTGGCCAAAAAATTCCGAGCGGAAGTTCTCCAGCTTCTTTGTCTCGGCCTCCAGCCGCTTGCGTTCGACCTCCTCCAGATCCGCGCGCTTCTTCTGCTCCGCCGCAACCTGCGCCAGCGCGGTGTTCAACTGCGTGCCCAAAGCCTCAAGCCGCACATTGGCGGCAACATCGCGCGCGGCGCTGGCATCAAGCAGGCCTTGCAACGCACCCAACTGCCCCCGCAGCGCCGCTATCTGTTCGTTGAGCAAGGCCACCCGCCGCGCGTTCTCTTCGGACCGGGCCTCTTCTTGCGCCAACGCTGCACGGGCGGTGGCCAGCAACGCCTCCTGACCCGTCAGTTCCGCGCCGCTTTCACTGGCCGCCATCTGGGCTGCCGCCAGCAAGGTCAGTGTTTCCTCCGCCCGCTTTCGCTGCGCCTCCAAAGCCAGAGTCATGGCCGTAAGCTCCGTCTCGGAGGCGGCGAGCCGCGCCCGCAGTGCCTCGGCCGCCACGAGGTCGGCAAGGCGCGCCTGCTCCTCCTCGGTCAGCTGCGTCTCTACGCCCGCGAGCCGCTCCCGCAACGCCTCTGCCGCCGCGCGTTCGGCCAGCAAAGCGGCCTCTTCCTCGCTTAGCGCCGTTTCCACCCCGGACAGGCGCGCGCGCAGCGTCTCAACGGCAGCAAGCTCCGCCAGCCGGGTTTTTTCGGCATCGGTCAGACTTGCCTCAAGCTCTGCCATCCGGGTGCGCAGCGCCTCGGCGTTCTGCCCTGCGGCCTGCGCCAGCAACAATTCTTTTTGCAAACGGGCGATCTCGGCGGCCAAAGCCTCTGCCTTGGCGCTCGTCTCCGCCTGCGCCGATGTCGCGGCCCCAAGCTGGGCGGCCAGCGCCACCAGTTCCGCGCCGCGCATTTCGGCCTTGCCCTCCGCCTCTTCCAACCGGGCCAGCGTGTCGGCAAGGCTCGCTTTGCCTGTCTCCACCTGGCTCTTCAAATCGGCCACCAAAGCATCCAGCGCCTCACGCCGGGCGGCGGCGAGGCGGGCGGCCTCGGCTTGGGCATCCACTTCGGTTCGGGCGCGGGCAAGGGCAAGGTTCAGCGCCTCTTGTTCTGAGATCAGGCGGCTCTGCGCAGCCTCCAGCTCCGTCACTGTGGCCGTCAGGCTCGTCGCCTGCCCGCGGGCTGCATCGCGCTCGACCAACAGGCTTGCCACCTGCGCCTCAAAGCTGGCAATGCGCGCGCCCGCCGCGTCCAGTTCCACCAGCCGGGCCTGCAACTGCCCGGAAAGCGAGGCTACAAGCGCGGCCTGTGCGGCCCCCTCGGCCTGCGCGGCAGACAGATCAACCCCCAAGCGTCCCACTTCCGCAGCCAGTCCATCGGCGCGGTTGCGCTCCAACCCCAACGCATCGGCAAGGCCCGCGACCTGCTGGGCCAAGGCGTCAAGCTCATGATCCTGACTGTCGATGGTTTCGCGCAGCACCGATTGCACGATCATGAATATCGAGAGGACGAACATCAACACCAGCAAAAGTGCTGTCATCGCATCCACAAAACCCGGCCAGATAGAGCCGTTCATCTTTTGCCCGTTGCGCCGGCTCAGCGCCATGGGTCAACCCCGCCCCGTAGGGTTGCGCGAAAGCTGGCGGATGGCATTGGTCAGCGCGCCAATATCGCTCCGCAGATCCGAAACGCTTTCCTGCCGCCCCGCCGAAATCTCTTCCAAAATGCGCAGCAATTGCACGTCGATGGAGCGCAGCCGCATCCGGCTTTCGGCATCCGCACTATCTTCAGCCTTGGAAAGCTGCGCGGTGGCGGCCTCTTGGCCATCCGCAATCCGGGTCAGCAGCACAGTTTGTGCCGTCGCGATTTGTGCAATCTGATCTTGCACATGGCCATCAGATTGGACCATGGCCGACAGGTCCTTAACCGCCTCAGCCAGCGTACCAAGCCGTTCATCGGCCAGATTGCGCGAGACATCCGCCTGAACGAACAGATTTTGCAGCGTTTCCATTTGCCGGGCGAGTTGGTCCATGACCCCGCCCAGCCCCGCGATGTCGCCGCCTTCGCCATCGCCCGTTGAAAAACCAAGCCGTGTGATCGAGGAGAGCCATTCTTCCAATTGCCGGTAAAAGCGGTTCTGTCCGTGGCTGGCAAAGAGTTCCAAAAGCCCAACCACAAGCGAGCCTGCAAGCCCCAAAAGCGAAGACGAAAACGCTGTACCCATGCCGCCAAGCTGCGCCTCCAGCCCACCCATCAGCTTTTCAAACACCTGCATGCCCGTCTCACCCTGCTGCGGGGCGAGGTTGCGGATGGTTTCGACAATGGCGGGAACGGTGATGGCAAGGCCGTAGAAAGTTCCTAAAAGGCCAAGAAAAATCAGTAGGTTGATAAGGTACCGCGTGATGTCGCGCGCCTCATCAATTCTGGTAGCAACGCTATCAAGGATTGAGCGCGAGGAGGAGGCGGAGATTTGCATCCTTGCGCCACGGCTGCGCAAAAGGGCGGCCAACGGGGCCAGCAAGCGCGGGGCGTGGACGGTTTCATCTGACCTATCTGGTTGCACGAAGCCAAGGATCCACCGGACCGATTGCATCAGTTGCAGCACCTGCCAGAAACAGGCCAGAACACCAAAGACAAAGACCAGCCCGATGAACCCATTGAGCCAGACATTGGCAAGAAACACGCCCGAAAGCTGGCCCCAGGCCACCCAGGCCCCAACCGAGACAAGCGCAATCACGATCAACATCAGAACGATCTGACGGATCGGGAGGGTAAACGACAATTCGGCCTCGGCTGTGGTCCTGTCCATTCGGCTCTAATGACCCTTCTGCTTCGATACGGGTTAACTTACGGTGCTGTGTCTTGCCTGCCAACCATCATTTCACGTTTTGTGCGCGCAGCGCCCGCACCTGATTGGCGAGCCACTCGAGGTCCATGTCCGCGATACCCAACGCGGCCAGATGGGCAGCGGTGTTGAACAGATATTCACAATTGCGCCCGCGCCCGCCCTCGGCCTGCGCGATGATCTGGGCCTGATCGGGCAAAGGCAGCCCACCGCAATATTGGTCATGACCCGGGTCTATAACATAGCAAAGCGCCGTCACCGCCTCGCCGCCGTCCAGTTCCAGCAGCAGCCAATCTTCCAGATAGGCCGATGAAATCAACTCGCGCTCACGCAAGGCGGTCAGTGTTTCCGCCTCTGCCCCATCTTGGACGCGAAACGCAACACCGGCACAAATCGCCCCCGGCGCGCGGTCGAGCGCCAGAACAAGGCCCGGATCGTCCTCGGTGCCGCGATGATGGATGGAGCGCATGCAAAAGCTGCGGTGCCAGCCTTGCAGCAATGCGACGTGTTGCTCGGCCACAAGAAAGCCGGGGTTCCAGATCAGCGATCCGTATCCGAAAACCCAAAGTGGTTTTTGCATGCTCTGGCCCTTAGTCATTTGGCCTTGTAGACAGCAATCCGGGCGGAATGAAAAGAGGGCGGCAGAATGCGCTGGTTGATGGGTTTGGTGATAATGCTGGGCGTCCTGTGGTGCGGCTACTGGTTTGTCGGCGCGCGCGGCTTTGAGGCCGGGGCGGCTGGCTGGTTTGCAAACGTACAAGAGGCAGGCAAAGAAGCGCGCTATGAGCGGCTCGACGTGCGGGGTTTCCCCTACCGGTTTGATCTGACGGTGACTGCGCCCGAAATCACCGATAGCAACAGCGGCATTGCTTGGCAGGCACCTTTCTTTCAGATTCTCAGCCTGAGCTACAAGCCATGGCATGTGATCGCGGCTTTTCCGCCAGAACAGCGGATCACCCTGCCGCAAGAAAGCATGACCCTGCGCTCTGAAACTTTACGGGCCAGTGTGGTGGTGCAGCCTGTACCCTCATTGCCTTTGGACCGTGTGGTCTTGATTGGTGACGGGCTGACCCTGCTGGGCGATCACGGTTGGCATATGGGGGCCGACGCGGTGCATCTTGCGACCCGACGGGATGAAACGCGGCAGAACACCCATGAGATTGGGCTGGAGGTGACGGCTCTGCGGCCTGACGCCACCTTGATGTCCATGGTAGCGGGCATGCTGCCGGAGGAGGTGGCTTTGCTGCGCGTCACCGCAAAATTTGGGCTCAATGCGCCGATTGACCGCTTTGCGCTTCAAACCCAACCGCAGATCGCATTGCTGGAGCTGGACGAATTGCGCGTGGAATGGGGCAGCATGACTGTCGCCGCGAAAGGCCGCGTTCAGGCGGATGCGTCGGGTTTTGCAGAAGGTGAAGTAGTGTTGCAGCTGGAAAACTGGCGCGTGGCGCTGGATGTCGCCGAGGCAATGGGGTTGATTGCAGCACGCGACCGCCAGACTTGGGATCAGGCCGCTTCGTTCTTGGCGCTTGGCTCCAGTGATAAGGACGCGATTCAACTGCCCTTGCAGTTCCGGGATGGCATGACCCTGATAGGCCCAATTCCAGTTAGCCCTGCCCCGCGCCTGCGCTGAGCGTTTTATCTGATCCCGGGAGCATCAGAACTCGCTCAGGGCTTGGGGTGAGTCCAGTTTGAATGCATACCCGAAACGCTCTAATTGCAATAACGCCCGCCGCGATGGCGTGCGGTATCGAAATGCAGGTGATCCTCGTGATACCCGTCCGAGCTGGGGCCAAGCGTGGTGCCAAAAATTCCGCAAGCGCCTTTATGGGCGGTGCGAATGGGTTTGCCCTTGCTGGATTTATAATGCTTGAGAATGGACAATTCCGTGCCATTGGCCAATCTGAAACCTGAAATATCGATCGCCTTGCCACGCCCGTGTTCGCTGATCCGCGCTCCCTTTTTGTTGTTGCGGCTCCGACAGGCGTAATGGGCGGCCACGTGCAGGCCCGTCACTTCGGTCCGGCCAAAGGCGGGTTTGAGCTTCGTGCTGACCCATTTGCGCAATGCGCGCGCGGTATCACAATCCAATGTCGCGGGAGTGCTGAGCATGACCCCGTCCACCTCGGTCACGCGCACCGGGTTTTCAATGCCGCAGCCCTTTTGCGCGCCGCGAATTGTAGGGATGGGCGTGCCGCGAATAGCAGGGTCTTTGCAGACAGAGCCGCTTGCGCTGGGTTTGGCGCGGCTATTGTTGGTTTTGGGCGGGCCAAAGACCTTGCTCAATAGACCTTTCGAAGGCTTGCGCGCCGCGTTTTCAACGCTTTGGGGACGCGGTTCTGGCCGGATGGACCGGGTGAGCCCTTGGGACGCCGGAACCTGTGCCGTCGCTACAGGCGCATCCAGGGCTACGGTAGCAACCGGGCGCGGCTTGGGGCGGGGTGAGGAAAGCTCCGCCCAGCCGGGCTGCGCAAGACCAAGCGCGAAGATGAGCACCAGAGTGGTGAACCGCTTCACTGTTTTTTCTCGTCGGCGCCTCGCCCCGAGGCAACGGCGCCGCGGCCAAAGTCGGACGCTGCGGTATCTTGGCCAGCCTGAATGATGCCGCGGCGGATAGCGCGGGTGCGGGAGAAATAGTCATGCAGATGCGCGCCATCGCCCTTGCGGATCGCGCGTTGCAGCGCAAAAAGCTCTTCGGTGAAACGACCGAGAATTTCCAGAGTTGCGTCCTTGTTGTTCAGGAACACATCGCGCCACATCGTCGGGTCACTGGCCGCAATCCGGGTGAAATCACGAAAGCCTGCGGCCGAGTATTTGATAATCTCGCTATCGGTGACGCGGCGCAGATCATCAGCAACCCCAACCATCGTATAGGCAATCAGGTGCGGGGTATGGCTGGTGACGGCAAGCACAAGATCATGGTGCGGGGCATCCATTTCATCGACATTGGCCCCCATCGCCTCACACAATGCGCGCAGCCGGGCAACCTGTGTTGCATCAGTGCCTTCGGAAGGCGTCAGCAGCCACCAGCGATTTTCAAACAACGTGGCAAAGCCAGAGCGCGGGCCAGAATGTTCGGTGCCTGCAATTGGGTGACCGGGGATGAAATGCACACCCTCGGGGATATGCGGGGCCACAGCATCAATCACCGCTTGCTTGACCGAGCCGACATCCGTCACGGTCGCCCCCGGCTTCAGATGCGGGCCGATTTCGGCAGCAACCTGCGCCATAACGCCCACAGGCACCGCCAGAACCACCAGATCGGCACCGGCCACCGCCTCTGCCGCCGTCTCAAACACCGCGTCGCAAAAGCCCAGCTCCATCGCGGCGGCGCGGGTTTCGGCAGATTTGGCATGGCCAACAACCGTTGCGACCAAACCGCGCTGGCGCATCGCATGGGCCATGGAAGAGGCGATCAGCCCAAGGCCGATAAGGGCAACCTTTTCGTATATCACCGCCATCAGCGCTTACCTTTGAACTGGGCCACCGCATGGGCGACACGGCGGCAGGCACTTTCATCGCCCACGGTAATCCGCAGGCAATGCGGCAGCTTGTAGCCCGAAACGCGGCGCACGATCAGGCCCTGGTCCCGCAAATAGACATCGCAGGCCTCGGCCTCGGTGGCATTAGCAAACCGGGCCAGCACGAAATTGGCCAGCGACGTGTCCGAGGGTACGCCGACCTCGGCCAGTGCCTCGGCCAGCCAAACCCGCAGACGGGCATTTTCTAAACGGCAACGGGTAACATAGTCATGATCACGCATCGCGGCCTCGGCCGCCTCCAACTGCGTGTTGGAAAGGTTGAAAGGCCCCCGAATACGGTTGAGCACGTCAATAATCGCCTTGGGGCCATAGCCCCAACCAATGCGCAACCCGCCAAGACCGTAGATTTTGGAAAAGGTCCGCGTCATCACCACATTGTCGCGAACCTCGATCAGCGACAGGCCGCCGTCATAACCTTCGACATATTCGGCATAGGCCCCATCCAACACCAAAATCGCCTGTGGCGGCAGCCCATCGGCCAGCTCCGCCACTTCGGCCGCGGAAATCATCGTGCCCGTGGGGTTGTTGGGGTTAGCGATGAACACCAGCTTTGTGCGCTTCGTGCAAGCGGCCAAAAGTGCCGCGACATCGGTGGTGCGTTCGCGCTCCGCAACCTCCACCGGGGTGGCCCCTGCGGCCAAGGCCGAAATGCGGTACATCAAAAAGCCATGCTCAGTGAACAGCACCTCATCGCCCGGCCCGGCATAGGCCTGACACAGGAAATGGATGATTTCATCACTGCCAACACCGCAAATCACACGGTCCGCCGCCAGATGCTGCATATCGGCAATCGCCTCGCGCAGCGCGGCATGATCGGTGGAGGGGTAACGGTGCAATTGGTGAACAGAGCGCGAAAATGCCTCTTTCGCCCGGTCGGATGGCCCGAACGGGTTTTCATTGGATGAAAGCTTGATCGTATTGGATTTGCCCGCGACAGTGGCAGCACCACCTTCATACAAAGCGATATCCAATATTCCCGGCTGTGGCCGAATATCAGAAGTCATTACAGCCCCCCCGAAATGCTGCGTCTTGTTACCTGCTTCAAAGCGCCCTGACCAGAGGTTGAGGCACCACAAATGCAAAACGCCGCCCAAGGATGGGCGGCGTTTTCGATTAGCCCACATAAGAAGGGCCAGATTTCGGCCAAGATTAGTTCTTGGCGTAATATTCGACCACGAGGTTCGGTTCCATCACAACAGGATACGGCACATCGCCCAAGCTCGGGGTGCGCACGAAAACTGCGGTCATTTTGGAGTGATCGACTTCGATGTAATCAGGCACGTCACGCTCAGCCAGAACCACGGCTTCCAGCACGATGGCCAGTTGCTTGGAACGGTCACGAACAGCGATCACATCGCCTTCCTTGACGCGGTAAGACGCGATGTTCACGCGGCTTCCGTTTACGGTGACGTGGCCGTGGTTCACGAACTGACGCGCCGCAAACACGGTCGGCACGAATTTCGCGCGGTACACAACTGCGTCCAGACGACGCTCCAGCAGACCAACCAGCATCTCGCCAGTGTCGCCCTTGACGCGTTCTGCTTCGGTGTAGATTTTGCGGAACTGCTTCTCGGTCAGGTCGCCGTAGTAACCCTTCAGCTTTTGCTTGGCGCGCAGCTGAGTACCGAAGTCCGATAGTTTATTCTTGCGGCGCTGACCGTGCTGACCGGGGCCGTATTCACGCTTGTTCACCGGGGATTTCGGACGGCCCCAGATGTTTTCGCCCATACGGCGGTCGAGCTTATGCTTGGCAGAGGTGCGTTTCGTCATCTCTGATCTCCTTCTTAAGTTACGAAGGGCGTTGTCCTTCCCCTTGATCTTGCGATCGCGGGTGACAGGTTTCCTGTTGCCAGGTCCACCAACACCAATGAAAATCCCCGGAAATGCATCCGGGGACAGGCGGGCTTATATAGGCGCGAGAGGCAGTGTCAACGGCATTCGCCCCATATTGGCGCTTCACGCCGCCAAATCATGCTTCAAGATTGCCGCTTCAGGCCCGGACAGGTTTCGCCGGGCATAATCGCCGTACACATGCGGATTAACGTCCAGCCCCGGCAAAAGCTGCAACAAGGTCGCGCGTTGTTCCGGGGCAACGGTATCAAGCGCTGTGTTGGAGGGATGGAAGCTTTCGGTTTCCAGCCCATTCGCCCAGATCACCTGATGCCGCTCCAGCAAAATATGAATATAGATTACCTCACGCTGCGTATGATCCACCAAGATCGATACATCATTGATCAGGTCTTCTGCCGCCACCAGAACCTCGGGCGTGTTGAACAAAGCCCGCGCGGCAGGCCCATTGACCAACATCCGGTGCTGAGGAGATACCAAAAGGTCCCCATCCGGGCGGCCAAGGCCCAATGCGCCAACCCTGAACCGAATGGGACGCAGATGCGGCATTGCGTGCAAACGCGCGCCCGTCATGCGGCGGTTGCCCGTCCAGAGTATCTCTTGCAGGCCATTGTCTTTGGTGGCGATCCAGTCACCGGGGCGCAGATCTTCTATCCGTTTTGTACCCTCTGCCGTGCGAATGGCCGTGCCGGGCGTAAAACAAATCACACCCCCGGCGGCCCGCGCCCCAGCAGCCTGCGCCGTGCGGTCAATCGCCATGCGCACCACCCACAGATCCACATTTGCGGGTGGAATCTCATCGACAAACATCAAAAGGCGCGCGCCGGTATCGCGCACACCAATGAGTGTAACGGTATAGCTTTGCGTCCCGTCGGTGACGATGAAACCCTGTTCTGGCACGTCAGGACTGTAATCGTCCTCGATCGTGTCCCCTCTTGACGTGATCGCTGTGCCAATAAGGCGGCGCACCATGCGCGCCGCTCGTTTTCTTATGTCCGCTGCCCCCGCGGCCCCTTCCAAAAGCAAAACGTCCTGCGCCCCGTCTACGCGCACGGCCTCGCCGCTCCAGCGCCAAGAAGCGCCAACAGCGAGAACATCCAACGGTGCGGCCTTGAGGCCATCTGTTTCTGTCTGTGACCAAGAGATGACGAACGTGCCGCGAAAGCCCGTTCTCATTGCCTGTATGCCTGCTCGTTTCTTATCGTTTATAGCCAAACGTTAGCAGGCTCGATTCGCGTTGGCTATGGCATTATTGCCACATTCGTGCAGAATCGAATGTTTAAAACCTCAAATGCAGGCGCAGGGAGCCGAGGGTTTGGCCAGAGGCCTGCCCCTCAAATTCGCGGCCCAAATGGGTAACACCATAAAAAATCTCAGATTTCTCGCCACGCCAATGAACGCCTGCGCGCAGGCGGCTGCGGTTTTTGCTTGCCGTGGCGGCACCCCCCTCAGGCAGGTAGGCGCTGTCAAAAACGCGGGCCGGATCGCCGCCCAACGTCAGGCTGAAGCCCCGTGTGCCATCCCCCTTGATGCCGGCAAAGCGTTGCCCGGTGACCTGATCGCGCAGCATAAGCGCGCCGCTGCCTAAATGGCCCAACACGATATCGCCACCAACCCGAAGATAGGATTCAACACCGGCCTGCGCCTCCATGAAGGGGCGCAAACGTGCCTCGCCAAAGCGATAGGTTTGACCAATCTCTGCCGAGAGGGTCGGATAGAAATGGTTGGGGATTTGCGCAGACAGGTCGCCCGGCGGCGTCATGCCAAAAAGCTTATGCAATTCGCGATGTAATGCGCCAACGCCGGTTTGCGGCCCTGTCGCCACGAGGTCAGCACCGATGCGCATATCGGCAGATCGTAACGCGAAATGCGAATGCACCCCCGCCGAAAACGCGCCCACATAACGCCGATCACTCGGCGCAGGGCTGGCGAGGTTTTGGGGTGCTATGATTTCGGTGCGCAGACGGTACTCCAGCAAGGCACCGATGCGCCCCGGCAAGGCACCATCCCAATCGGCACCCCTGACGATGCTGACAGCATAAGAGCCCGTGCGCCAACGGTCTTTGCCATCGCCCAAGGCGTCATTGCTAAAGAAACGCCCGAAGCCCAGCGTCGTATGTTCCTGCGCTGCAAGCGTTTGCGGGAGTTGCGGAAGAAAAAAGAGGGCGGTGATTACCGAAATAAGGGCCTTGCGCATCTAATTGTCCAACTGTCAAACGGGCCCCCACCCACGAATGAAACCTAGAACAAACGGGCTAATTCTGCCAGCGCAAGCGCTTGACTGAGGCAAATCCATCCACCTCCTGTGCCCACGATGTCGCAGTTTACAAAAAGGCCAGCCTGATTAATCCGCGCCAAAAGCCAGATGAACCTTGCCCGCGCGCCGCCTATCGGCCTTGCAGCACGCTTTCAGGCCCGAAAACGGTGCTTGGATGTGGCAGGTTGCAGGCAAAGCACTCACCCGCATTTCGAAAACCCACAGGAGGCGCAGGTCATGCAGCCTTCGATCATGC
>CALEMZ010000035.1 GCA_937910975.1 uncultured Pseudorhodobacter sp.
CAACATCCTATGCCCAACGGGCTCTGGGTGTTGCATTTGAAACTTGAGCCTAAGCAGGAAGTTTGACCCTCCGGCCAAGTCAGGCTACCATCGCTCGACCGCCGGCGAACAATCGGCCCCAAGGCAGAGCAATATATGAGCCGGCCACGCACGCGCATTCAGCAGAAGAACTCGGAAACCATTCTCGACGCCGCGCTTGACGTATTTTCTGCGCACGGGTTTCGCGGGGCAACGCTTGATCAGATTGCTGAGGTTGCCGGGCTTTCCAAACCAAATCTGCTCTATTATTTCCCCTCGAAGGAGGCGATCCACGCTGCGCTTCTCTCGCAATTGCTCGACACTTGGCTCGCCCCCTTGCGCGCAATGGATCCTAGTGGAAATCCCTTGACCGAGATCATGGGTTACGTACGTCGCAAGCTGGAAATCAGCCGCGATTTTCCGCGCGAAAGTCGGCTTTTTGCCAATGAAATCCTGCAAGGTGCGCCCCATATGCGCGCGGCCATCGAAGGCGATCTGAAGGCCTTGGTCGATGAAAAAACCGCCGTACTGCAAGTCTGGATGGATGCGGGCAAAATAGCCCCGCTGCCACCCGTGCACCTTATCTTTTCGATCTGGGCCATCACCCAGCATTACGCCGATTTTGACGTGCAGGTCCGCGCTGTGCTTGGCCCCGGCCACGACCCTTTTGACGAAGCGCGCGATTTCATCGAAATTCTTTTCACTCGGCTACTGGCCATTGATCCCGGCCAATCTTAAGCAAATTTGAAACAGCAAATACAAGCAAGACATGCGCAAACCTGCTAGGATCTCCGAGGCGGGGGCCTAAACATGGAAAAGAGATCGGGATGGAATTTTCACGTTTTCCGATACCCACGCCAGTGCAGGTCGAACGGCCATCTCCCCCAGAACCTGTGGTAGAACCAGCGCGCAAACAAACCCCCAGCATTGAGGAGGCCTGCGCCACCGTCGACGCGGCAGGGCGGCAAGCTGCGCTCCAAGCCCAGCTTGCGTCGGACCCGAACACCGCTGCAGCCGCCCTCATGATGGCCTCGCAAGCCGCCAGCAAATCAGCGCAGGCCCAAACGGTCTATGCCGAGGCCCGCGCCAAAGTCAGTGCAGGCAAGCGCACCTGACCTATTCTGCCGCTTTCACGCCTGGATTGTTGGGGTGGGTCGTCCAATTGGCGTAATCAGTCACTGTCTTGCCCGTGCGCGCATCCACAGCCCCTTTGGGCAGCTCCACCATGGTGATGCAATTCTCCACCGGGCAGACATTGACACACAGGTTACAGGCGACACATTCGTCATCCATCACCTCAAACACCCGATCCGCGCTCATTGAAATTGCCTGATGGCTTGTATCCTCACAAGCCGCATAGCAGCGACCACATTTGATACAGGCGTCTTGGTCGATCTTAGCCTTACTCACAGCTTCAAGGTTCAGGAACTGCCAATCCGTCACATTTGGCACCGCTTTACCCACCAGATCTGCGGTCGAGGTCATGCCCTTTTCATCAAGATACTGGCTCAGGCCGGAGATCATTTCCTCCACAATCTTGAAGCCATAGGTCATCGCCGCCGTGCAAACCTGCACATTGCCCGCGCCAAGCGCCATGAACTCCGCGGCGTCGCGCCATGTCGTCACGCCACCAATACCAGAGATAGGCAAGCCGTGGGTTTCCGCATTGCGCGCAATTTCCGCCACCATGTTCAGCGCTATGGGCTTCACCGCCGGGCCGCAATAGCCGCCATGCGTGCCTTTTCCGTCAATCATCGGCTCAGGGCTGAAGCTGTCCAAGTTCACGCTCGTGATGGAATTGATCGTGTTGATCAACGACACCGCATCCGCGCCACCACGTTTTGCCGCTGCCGCCGGAATGCGAATATCCGCGATATTTGGCGTCAGCTTCACGATACAGGGCATGCGGCTGTACTGTTTCACCCAGCGTGTCACCATTTCGATATATTCCGGCACCTGCCCCACGGCCGAGCCCATGCCGCGTTCCGCCATCCCATGTGGGCAGCCGAAGTTCAGTTCCACGCCATCGGCCTCGGTATCCTCGATCCGCTTGAGAATGTCGCGCCACGAATCTTCGTCACAAGGCACCATCAGGCTGATGATCAGCGCGCGATCCTTGTAATCGCGCTTAACCGATTTGATCTCGCGCAGGTTCACCTCCAAAGGTCGGTCCGTGATCAGCTCAATGTTGTTCAGGCCCAGCAATCGCCGGTCCGCACCCCACACCGCGCCATAACGCGGGCCATTCACATTCACCACGGGTGGCCCTTCAGAGCCGAGGGTCTTCCAAACCACCCCGCCCCAACCCGCCTCAAAGGCGCGGCGCACGTTGTATTCCTTATCCGTCGGCGGGGCCGAGGCCAGCCAAAACGGGTTAGGGGATTTGATGCCGATAAAATTCGTCGTCAGGTCTGCCATCTTAGCCCCCTTAGCCCATCAGGCTTTTATGAATGTTTTCAGCCGCATCGCGACCCTCAGCCACAGCGGTCACGGTCAAATCCTCGCCCCCTGCTGCGCAATCCCCGCCCGCCCAGACACCAGACAAGGGCTGCACATCAAGCTTGCCCGAAGCCGCTATCTCAGCCGTGGGCAGCAAAACCTGCCCAATGGCCTTGAACACCTGATCGGCCTTCAACGTGAAATGCTCATCCAGAAGATTCAGCCCATTCGGCCCATCCTCGGTATAGGCAAATTCCACCGCCTCAACCTTGTCCATGCCCAAAACCCGCCTTGGTGCCGCATTATAGATAATCCGCACGCCGCTCTGGGTCGCGTGTTCTTGTTCATGGGCTGAGGCGCTCATCTTTTCCTTGCCGCGCCGATAGACGATCGTCACCGTCTCAGCCCCCAAAAGTCGCGATTGAACGGCCGCATCCACCGCCGTCATACCGCCACCAATCACCACCACATCGCGCCCGACAGGAAGATTCGACTTATCTGGCTGCTGTCGCAATTCAGAAATAAAATCAACCGCATCGCGCACGCCGTCCAAACTTTCGCCAGCCGCTCGCAAGGCATTTACGCCGCCAAGCCCGATGCCCAAGAACACCGCGTCATAATCAGCGCGCAATTGCGCCAGCGTCACATCCCGGCCCAATTCCACGCCCGACCGAATGGTGATCCCGCCAATCTTCAGCAACCAATCCACCTCGGTTTGCGCGAAATTATTGGGGGATTTATAGCTGGCAATACCATATTCATTCAGCCCGCCGGGCTTATCACGCCGCTCCATCACGGCAACATCATGGCCGTGCATTGCCAGACGGTGCGCACAGGCCAAACCCGCTGGCCCTGCCCCTACCACTGCAATCCGCTTGCCCGTGGGGGCTGCACGCCTAAACGGGTGGATGCCCTGCGACATCACCTGATCGGTGGCAAAACGCTGCAACCGGCCGATTTCCACCGGCTTGCCCTCAGCCGCTTCACGCACGCAGGCCTCTTCGCACAATTGCTCAGTCGGGCACACCCGCGCGCACATACCGCCAAGAATGTTCTGATCCCAAATCGTCTTGGCCGCGGCCTCCGGCGTGCCGGTTGCGATCTGGCGAATGAACAGCGGAATGTCGATCGTGGTGGGGCAAGCGGTGATGCAAGGCGCGTCGTGGCAGAAATAACAGCGGTCTGCTGCCACATGCGCCTCATGCCTGCCCAGCACCGGCTCCAGATCACCAAAGTTCTTGGCATAGGCATCGCTGGGCAAGCGCCCAGCCACGATTCCAGGGGTAAGCGGACTATTCGGCAAGTTATGATCCTCCGGCATGAGTGATTTGGGAAAATGCTGCCACAGGTCAGATATTTTATCAAATGGTAAATTTTTAAAGC
>CALEMZ010000036.1 GCA_937910975.1 uncultured Pseudorhodobacter sp.
CCCAAAATGCGCCGGCATCCCGCGCCCTTGCGGCCCCATAAAGCCCGTGGCATGGCAATCATCCACCATTAATGACGCCCCGTAACGATCTGCCAACGCACGAATTTCTGGCAATTTTGCCAAATAGCCATCCATCGAAAACACGCCATCCGTCGCGATCATGATAAACCGCGCGCCGCCCGCCTTCGCAGCTTGAAGCTGCACCTCCAGATCGGCCATGTCTGCATTGGCATAACGAAAGCGCCGGGCCTTGCAAAGCCGGATGCCGTCGATGATCGACGCATGGTTCAGACTGTCGGAAATCACCGCATCTTCCGGCCCCAACAGCGGCTCAAACAAGCCGCCATTGGCATCAAAACAGGCGGCAAACAAAATCGAATCCTCTTGCCCCAGATAGCCCGCCAAGCGCTGCTCCAAGCGCCGATGCAAATCCTGCGTTCCGCAAATGAACCGCACCGAGGCCATGCCGAAGCCCTCCGCATCAAGCGCCTTCCGCGCCGCCGCAACCAATACCGGATGATTGGCCAGCCCGAGGTAGTTGTTGGCGCAAAGGTTGAGCATCTCACGCCCGCCCATCCGCACCCGAGCACCCTGAGGCCCCGAAATCAGCTGTTCGCGCTTCATCAGGCCTTCCGCCTCAATCCCCGCCAATTGCTCCGCAATGTAGTTCAGAAATTCCGCCATGACAGATTGCCCTCCGCTTTAGTGGAAAATGCCACAGATTCCCAAATAGATCAATATACAGGATTCCTATCCGCTTTAACGGATTTTCTTTCTTTTCGGCCCAAATATCCCGGGGGGTCCGGGGGGCAGGACCCCCGGCTTTTGGCACGATCCGGGGCATAAGCCAGCTTCTAAAGCAGCCTAAGCCCCGGCCCTCAACTCCCCTGCACAATCAATACCGCCCGCGCCGCAGCATCCCCCACCTCATGAAGCGCATGCACCCGGTCGGCGGCATAGCGCGCCGTATCGCCTGGCCCAATCTCAATACTCTCCTCGCCCGAAACCACCCGCAATCGGCCCTCAATCACCGTCAGATGCTCGCGACAGCCTGCAGAATGCGGCGCCGAGACAAGCTGACCTCCGGGCTGAAAAATCAGATCATAAACCTCATGGCTGCCCACAGATTCGGCGGGTGACAAAATACGGATCCGTAACCCTTTGCCATGCCCGGTCATAACCGGCGCCTGCCCCGCACGTGTCACCTCAATGCCGGGTTGCGGTGTTTCCTCCAGCAAGCCCGCGAAATCCACCCCCAATGCCTGAGTCAGGTTCCACAGCGTTGCCACCGTCGGGCTTGATTCGCCGCGCTCGATCTGGCTCACCATGGAGCGGCTCACGCCAGAAATCCCGGCAACCGCATCCAGGCTCAGCCCTTTTGCCTTGCGCGCCGCGCGCAAGCGCTCGGCCAACCGATCCGTGATATTTTCGCTATCGCTCATAAATATGCCATTCCGATTGCACTTGGGCTGCAGTGTCACCTGCTTGTGCTGGCCCGTCAATTCCCGGAAAATCTGGCAAGGACATCGACCCGCAGGTCAAATCCGAAATGGTCGGGGCGAGAGGATTCGAACCTCCGGCCTACGGTTCCCAAAACCGTCGCGCTACCAGGCTGCGCTACGCCCCGACTCTGTGCATGTCCGATGGTCTATCGAACCTGCTTGGCGGCTTCCTACAGAAAGCCTGCGGCCTTGAAAAGACTTATTGCGCATCACAGGCCCAAAGGGCCGTCGATTGTTCCAAACCGGGGTGCCGGATCATAGCGCCGGGCGTGATCGCCAGCTTTTTCGCCAAGCCGCCATTGATTTCCAGAACCGCCAGCACATCCGGCCCACCATCGATTCCCGTCTCATCATGGGGAATCGCATTGGCATGCACATGCGTAACCAGCCCTGTGGCATCGGCAAAGATCATATCCAGCGGGATCAAAGTGTTCTTCATCCAAAATACTGCATGCTGCGAGCGTTCATACAAGAATAACATGCCCGAAGACCGTGGCATCTGCTCGCGAAACATCAGGCCACGAGCACGTTCTGCGGGGTCATCGGCTAGCTCAATCGTGAAACGCGCCGCGCCGCCGCCCGCCAGCCGAATATCCACACTGCCGTCACTGCATTCGGCCCAAGCCGCCATCGGCAGCATTAGCGCGACGCCGACAACACCCCAGAACCGCTTCACTTTACGGCTCTCAACGCGGCATCCCATGACAAGACCTGCGCCGCCATCCGACCGCGCTTGCCGTCGATGATCCGAAGGCAAATCGCCTCTCCGGCCGCAAGATCGGCAAAGCCCGACATGCGCAAAACCTCAATATGGATGAACACATCCTCATTGCTGCCAAATACATTGGCAAAGCCAAAGCCCTTACCCTTGTCAAACCACTTCACCCGCGAAGGTTCCAACGGACAGGCGGCAATTTCTTCATTGGTGAAAGCATTGCTTTCGCCCGCCATCAAGAAACCAGCACCCTCGGGCGGAGTGATGGACAAAACCTCAATAGCCTGCACTCCGCGCTGCGTCTGCTGCACGATCACGACAATCTCAGCCCCATCTGCCACCGTGCTTTGGCCAAAGTTTCGCAACACATTTGCGTGCAACAAAACATCTGACCCTGCCTCTTCAGACAGGATGAAGCCAAACCCTTTGACCGGATCGAACCATTTCACACGGCCATGCAACTCTTGCATCACCACTTCTTCTTCATCTTCCATGGCAGAGCCTCCTCCCCAGATTTAGCCCCAAAGGTTCGTTCTGTTGGAACTAACGCGCAGGTTCAAGAGTAAATCAACGCACAATCGCACATTGCCACCTGCGCATATGCACAGCTTAGGGGTTCAATCGCTCGACCTTCCAGGGGTCACATATCCCATCACGTGTCCACCGAAAGCGGTCGTGCAACCTAAAGGCACCGTCGGCCCAAAATTCGATTTCTGTCGGGATGATTCGAATCCCCCCCCAATATGGCGGGCGCTTGGGATTCGGCCCATGCATAGCTGTTACCTTCGCCACCTCTGCCATTAAGGCCGCGCGCGAAGACAAGGGTTGCGATTGTTGCGAGGCCCATGCCCCCAAACGGCTCTTGAGCGAGCGTGAGGCGTAATAAGCATCAGCCGCTGCGCCCTCGACGCGCTCAGTCACGCCGCGCACCCGGATTTGTCGGCGTAAACTCTTCCAATGCATCACAAAAGCCGCTTTTCCAGTGGCCTCTATCTCTTGCCCCTTGCGGCTGGTGTAATTGGTATAAAACACAAAACCGGCTGGCTCAATTTCTTTGAGCAACACCATTCGTACATTCGGCAGGCCCGCCGCGTCCACCGTGGAAAGCGCAATCGCATTGGGGTCATTTGGCTCGCTTTGCTCTGCTTCCGCCAACCATTTGCGTGCAAGTTCAAACGGGTCCTCCCCGGCAAAAAGTCCTGTCCGTTCCATCGCGCGCCTCGCCTGTCATTGCATTTTTCTAACTCTAGCCCGCACCACGCAAAGGGCAAGCCCCGAACATAGCCCCAAGGCTTGATGCCGCCCGGCGGATCGCCTACACCAACGCTAACACAATGTTAATAACGGGAGGCATTATGGCTGGACTTCTGGCAGGCAAGCGCGGGCTCATCATGGGCCTTGCAAATGACAAGTCCATCGCTTGGGGCATTGCCAAGGCTTGCGCCGAACATGGCGCGGAGCTGGCCTTCTCTTATCAAGGTGAGCAGTTGAAAAAGCGGGTTGAGCCGTTGGCTGCCTCCATCGGCTCCACCGAAATGGTCGAATGTGACGTGTCGGATGAGGCCTCTCTCGACGCCCTGTTCGACCATCTCAAGAACGTCTGGGGCACGGTGGATTTTGTCGTCCATGCCATCGGATTTTCCGACAAGAACGAGCTGCGCGGCCGCTATGTCGATACCGGACGTGAAAATTTCCTGATGTCGATGGATATCTCGGTCTATTCCTTCACCGCAGTTTGCAAACGTGCCGCCGCCATCATGAAGCCCGGCGGCTCGCTTTTGACGCTCACCTATTACGGGGCTGAAAAGGTGATGCCGCATTACAATGTCATGGGGCTTTGCAAAGCCGCCCTTGAGGCCTCCGTGAAATATATTGCCGAGGATCTGGGCAAGGACGGCATCCGCTGTAACGCCATCTCCGCAGGGCCGATCAAAACCCTCGCCTCCTCGGGCATTGGCGATTTTCGCTATATCATGCGCTGGAATGAGCTGAACTCGCCGCTGCGCCGCAATGTGACGCAAGATGAGGTCGGCAAAGCTGCCGTGTTCCTTCTGTCTGATCTTGGCTCCGGCACCACGGGCGAAAACCTGCATGTCGATGCGGGCTATCATGTGGTCGGCATGAAGGCCGTGGATGCGCCAGACATCGATGTGGTCACCGCCCGCGCCCAAAAGGGTGCCGAATGACGCCAGAGCCGTTTCTGGCTCTGATCCTCGTGCTGACCATGGCGATACTGTCGCCGGGTCCCTCGATCATCGCCGCCACGCAAATGGCCTTGGCCAAAGGCCGTAACAAAGCCCTGCCCTACGGGCTTGGCCTTGCCTTTGGTGCCTCGCTTTGGTGCCTTTTTGCGCTGTTTGGCATGGCGGTGGTGTTTCAGATCTACCCGCCGCTGTTTCGCATCGCAAAAATCCTTGGCGGGGCCTATCTTCTTTATATGGCCTATGGGCTGTGGCGCGCCGCGCGATCCCCCTTGCCAGAGGCTGCAGATGGCCGCTTTGGCCGGGGTTTCTTTGGCGGCATAATCCTGAGCCTCTCCAACCCCAAACCTGCCCTTTTCTATTCCGCCGTGATTCTAACGATTTTTCCAAACCCGCAAGGTGCGGCCATGCTTAGCGCCATCTACGCCACCGCCTTGGCGACCGAGCTGTTTTGGTATTCTGCCGTCACCCTTTCCATGTCCACAAGCGTCATGCGCAAACGTTATTTTGCCGCAAAATTCTGGATCGACTCAGTCGCGGCACTTGCGCTTGCAGTGCTTGCAGTAATGCTGATCTTTAACTTCTAGGCTGCGCAATGCCGCTTACCGCCTTTCTTGCTGCGGTTTTTTTCAGTAAAGCCCAAGGGAATATCCTTGTTACCCGCATCTTTTCCTTTGAACGGGCGCGCTGCGGCTATATCAACCTAATAACAATCATCAGCCGGGTGTTTGGCGTCATGCGCGCGCTGCCCGGCCTCAAGATCGTCGCCATCTGATACACAAAGGACCAGCCATGAACGACCGTTTGCCACATGAAAAAGGCTTCCACGTCTCTTGGGATCAAATGCACCGTGATTCCCGCGCGCTTGCGTGGCGGCTCGACGGTAAAGGCCCCGACAATGGCAATTGGAAAGCCGTAGTCGGCATCACGCGCGGCGGCCTCGTGCCCGCCATGATCGTGGCGCGCGAATTGGATATCCGTGTGGTCGATACGATCTCCGTCAAAAGCTATAATCATCAGGAGCAGACCCAGGCCAAAGTCATCAAGTCTCCGCAATCGGATTTGATGGGTGATGGTGAGGGCATCTTGATCGTTGACGATCTCGTCGACACCGGCAAAACGCTGGAGATTGTGCGCAAGCTTTACCCCAAAGCGCATTTTGCCACCGTCTATGCCAAGCCTTCGGGCCGGCCCATGGTCGAAACCTTCATCACCGAAGTGTCACAAGACACTTGGATCTTCTTCCCATGGGACATGGCGCTGCAATATGTGCAGCCCTTCCGCGGCACCGACTAAACCTGCGAAGGCACGCATGCCCTTCCCCTTTCGTTAACACTCGGCACCGGAGCCTTTTCATGATCCACCCGCTCAACCCCGCGATGCGTGCGACGGACCCGCCTCCGGTGATGGAGGCGCGGCGCTGGCTGGATGGTGTGATATTTCCGGCAGATCGCCCGCTGATCAACATCTCACAAGCCGCCCCGGTAGAGCCGCCCCCCCTGCCCCTGCGTCAGGCGATTGCCGATGCGGCCCTGCACAATGACGCCGCCCATCTTTATGGCCCCGTGCTGGGCCTTCCGACCCTGCGGTTTGAAATTGCGCGGCAATGGACTGTGGCCTATGGCGGCGACATTCATGAAAATCAGGTGGCCATTACGCAGGGCTGCAACCAAGCCTTTACCGCCGTGATGTCAACTCTGGCGGGCAAGGGGGATGAGGTGATCATGCCCACCCCATGGTATTTCAACCATAAGATGTGGCTTGATATGCAAGGGGTTACGGCCGTGCCCTTGCGCTGCGGTGCTGGGCTTATCCCCGTCGCGGCGGAGGCCGAAGCGCTGATCACCCCGCGCACCCGCGCCCTTATCCTTGTCAGTCCCAACAACCCCGGCGGCGCCGAATACCCGGCCGAAACCCTTCGTGACTTCATGGCTTTGGCACAATCGCGCGGCCTCGCCCTGATCGTCGATGAAACCTACCGCGATTTTGACAGCCGGACAGGAGCGCCCCACAATCTGTTTGCCGATCCGCAATGGGCCGACACGCTGATCCACCTTTACAGCTTTTCCAAGGCCTACCGGCTTACCGGCCACCGCGTGGGTGCCATTGTCGCTTCTGAAGAACGTCTGTTTGAAGTGGAAAAGTTTCTCGATACCGTCGCCATCTGCCCCAGCCAATTGGGCCAGATCGGCGCACTTTGGGGAATGCAGAACCTTGGCGCTTGGGTTGCCGGCGAACGGCTGGAAATTCTGGCCCGCCGCAACGCCATGATTGAAGGCTTCAAGGGCCTGCCTGATTGGAAACTTCTGGGCTGCGGCGCCTATTTCGCCTATGTTGCGCACCCCTACCCCATGGCCTCCAATGATTTCGCAAAATGGCTCGTTACAAATGCCTCCATCCTCACCCTGCCCGGCACCATGTTCCAACCGACAGGATCTGAGGACGGTAAACGCCAACTCCGCATCGCATTCGCCAATATTGATCGGACCGGCATCCAAGATCTGTTCGGCCGGTTGAAGGCCCTCACACTCTGATATTATCTCCGATTTCACATCGAAACCGAAGGTCCGCCCCCCCCCCCCCCC
>CALEMZ010000037.1 GCA_937910975.1 uncultured Pseudorhodobacter sp.
GATGGAACACATGGTGATCAACCCGACGTGGAATGTGCCACGCTCGATCACCACCAAAGAATATCTGCCGATGATGAAGCGGAACCCCAATGCGGCGGGGCACCTGAAGATCCTCGACAGCCGCGGGCGAGTGGTGCCGCGCGAAGCCATTGATTTTGCTTCCTATACCGAACGGACCTTCCCCTTTTCCATGAAACAGCCGCCATCGAATTCCAATGCGTTGGGGTTGGTGAAGTTCATGTTCCCCAACGTCTATAATATCTATCTGCATGACACGCCGGCCAAATCGTTGTTTTCGCGCGAAGTGCGCGCCTATAGTCATGGCTGTATCCGGCTTAGAGATCCTTTTGACTTTGCCTACGCGCTGTTGGCCGAGCAGACCGACGATCCGGTCGGGGAGTTCAAGGCGCATCTTAGGACAGGGCAGGAGACCACTGCAATGCTGGTCAATCCGGTGCCAGTGCATCTGGTTTATTTCACCGCATATCCTTCTGCCAAAGGGCGGATCGAGTATCGCCGTGATGTGTATGGGCGTGACGCAGCGATTTTTCGTGCCTTGATGGATGCCGGGGTAGTACTGGGGCCGTATCAGGGCTAAATCCTTCCCAAAGGGGCCTTTGCTGGCACCGGATCGAAGGAGCGCTGGAGATGGGCCATAGTATAGCAGATATCGCAAAGGCCCTTGGCGCGGAGGCGGCGGGGGATTTGTCTTTGCTGATCGACGGCGCGGCGGAGCCAGCGGCGGCGGGGCCGGGCGATCTGGCGTTGGCGATGGACCCAAAATATGTCGACGGTATTAGCAAGGGGCGCGCGGTTGCGGCCTTGCTGTGGCAAGGGGCGGATTGGCAAGCACTTGGGCTTAGGGCTGTAATTTTTGCACCACGTTCACGGATGGCGCTGTCTGGGCTGACACAAATGCTGGATGCGGGGCCTGCGATTGCGCCCGGTATTCATGCTATGGCTGTGGTGGACCCGACGGCGCGGATTGGCGCAGGGGCTGCGATTGCGCCCTTTGTCGTAATCGGCGCGGGCGCAGAGATTGGCCCGAATGCGCGGATTGCCAGCCATGTTTCCATCGCCGAAGGGGCAAGGATTGGCGCGGATGCGCTGATTGCCTCCGGGGCGCGGATCGGCGCGCGGGTGGTGATTGGGGACCGCTTTATTTGCCAGCCGGGGGCGGTGATCGGATCCGATGGGTTTTCATTTGTGACGCCAGAAAAATCGGGCGTGGAGGAGATTCGTCAAACGCTGGGTCAGCGCGCGGAGATTGCGCAGCAACGTTGGGAAAGAATACATTCGCTTGGCTCCGTAACCATCGGGAATGACGTGGAAATCGGCGCGAATAGCTGCATTGATCGAGGCACGATCCGCAATACCACTATCGGCGACGGGACAAAGCTCGATAACCTCGTGCATATTGGGCATAATGTGCAGGTGGGCCGCGATTGCCTGCTCTGCGGGCAGGTCGGGATTGCGGGCTCTAGCCGGATTGGGGACCGGGTGGTTCTGGCCGGGCAATGTGGGGTTAACGACAATATTTTTGTGGGGGATGATGTGATCGCGGGCGGGGCTACCAAGATATTTACCAATGCGCCTGCGGGGCGGGTGTTACTGGGCTATCCGGCGGTAAAGATGGAAAGCCATCTGGAAATGCAAAAAGCATTGCGCCGCTTGCCTCGGATGATGAAAAACCTGTCACGAACACCAGATAAGAGCTGATAGGGCGACTGCGTGAAAGGGCATGGAATGGCGATATCGGTAGAAGATAGGGTGCGGGCAATCATCGCCGAGCAGGCGGTTTTGGATATTTCGGAGGTGATGCCGGACAGTACGCTCCATAGCTTGGGGATTGATAGCCTTGGGTTGGTGGAGGCGATTTTCGCGATTGAAGAAGCGTTCGATGTTTCGGTGCCTTTCAACGCCAATGCGCCAGAGCAGAGCGAATTTGACATCTCTTCCGTGGCGTCGATCGTGCGCGCGGTTGAGGGGCTGATTGAAGCCCAAGCGGCATGAAGCGGGTTGTCATCACCGGGGCGGGAACGGTGAACGCACTGGCACAAGATGTACCCGGAACACTGAAAGCATTTCAGGAGGGCCGCTGCGGGATATCGGCACTGGATATCCCAGACATTGACCGCCTGTCGATCAAGATCGGGGGGCAGGTGCATGGCTGGAACCCGGAGGTTCACTTTAACCGCCAACAGATTGTGTTGTTAGACAGATTCGCCCAATTCACGCTTCTGGCCGCGCGACAGGCAATGGCACAATCGGGTCTGAATTTCGATGGCTGTCTTGGCGATGAGGCGGGCGTTGTGCTGGGCACGGCGGGCGGCGGTGTAAACACCTGGGATGAGAATTATCGCGCAGTTTATGAGGAGCATAAGAACCGCGTGCATCCGTTCGTGGTGCCAAAGCTGATGAACAATGCTGCCACAAGCCATGTCTCGATGGAGTTCAACCTGCGGGGTCCCAGCTATTCCGTGGCCACAGCCTGCGCGAGCTCAAACCATGCAATGGGGCAGGCATTTTCCATGGTGCGGTCCGGGATGAGCCGGGCGATGGTGACTGGTGGTTCCGAGGCCATGCTGTGTTTTGGCGGGATCAAGGCCTGGGAAGGCCTTCGTGTGATGTCCAAAGAGGCGTGCCGCCCGTTCAGCCTTACGCGCAATGGTATGGTCCAGGGTGAAGGTGCGGCCGTCTTCGTGTTCGAGGAATATGAGCATGCCCGCAAGCGCAAGGCCGAGATTTTGGCCGAGGTGGTGGGCTTTGCCATGACCTCGGATGCCGCCGATATTGTGATGCCGTCACGCCAAGGGGCAGCGCGGGCCATTGCCGGGGCGCTGAAAGATGCACGGCTGAACCCAGCGGATGTAGGCTATATCAATGCCCATGGCACCGGTACGGCGGCGAATGACAAGACCGAATGTGCAGCGGTGGCCGATGTTTTCGGCCCCCATGCGGACCGGCTGATGATTTCATCAACCAAGGCCATGCATGGGCATTTGATCGGTGGCACCGGGGCGGTGGAGCTGTTGGCCTGCATCATGGCGTTGCGGGATGGGATTATTGCCCCAACGATTGGCTATGAGGAGCCGGACCCGGAATGTGCGCTGGATGTCGTGCCTAATATGGCGCGAGAGGCGCGGGTGGATGTGGCGATTTCCAACGCATTTGCCTTTGGCGGATTAAACGCGGTCCTGGCGCTGCGCAGGGTGTAGAATACGCGTTCTGGGTCAGTGCGGGGGGCCAGCCCCCCGCACCCCCCGGGATATTTTCACCAAAGAGAACATGGGATATTGCAAAAAGAGCGCCCGCTTTTTTGCATGAAAACGCCGCGCCGGGTGAGGGCGCGGCGTTTGAATTCAGGGCCGTCCGGTTTTAGTTGCCGTTGGCTTTGTTCACCGCGTCAAAACCTGCGGTAAAGCCAGAGAGCGAAACAACCAATTCCACCTTTTGATCGGGGGCGACAACGGGAACGATGGTGACTTTCGCCGCGTTGCCCTTCTTTAGCGCGTCCACTTCAGCTTTGGTAAAGCCGATACGGGCGATGCAGCCGATGTTGGAGCACCAGGAGAACGGGTATTTGCGGGTACTGCCGCCATCGACGGTCATTGACAGATCGGCGGTCAGCAGAGTTTCCAACGGGACGATGACAGTTGCGCCTGCAGCAGCCTCCTGACCTGCGGGCAGGCCGAAGATCGAAACTTCGGCCACGGAGTTGCCGTTGTCATCTTTAAGTAATTGGTAAAGCTGGCATGGGTCGGCACCGTTTTCGGTTTTCACGCAGCGCTGTTCCCAGCTGCCGAATTCGGCGGCGGTATATGTAGAGCCAATCCCATCGGCAGCGGGGACATCTTCTTTGCCCATTGACAGGTCTTTGACTACTGGTGCGTCCCCTGCGACCGGGGCGGTGGTTGTGGTATCTTGTGCAAAGGCAGCGGCGCCCATCAGAAGGCAGAGAGCTGTTGCGAGAATTTGTGCGGTTCTTGTCACTTGCATACTGATCAGTCCTTCATTGCTTTGACATTCCGATACCATGGGGTTTTGGGAAAGTCAGGAGAGAATCGCGGGGGAGGCGGGTGTAATCTGGCAAGATTTCGCGCATCTGAGCCAAGCCGCTGTAACAGTGGAAGCGGGGGCGCGAAAACACACAAAAAAAAGGGCCAGCGAACCGACCCTTTCCGTATTTTTTTGCTCCCTGCCGGACTGGCCGACTTCATTAACACGAAAGCTAAGGCCAATTGTCCGAGCCGTCAACAGGGAATCGTGACGGAAAGGTTCACGGTTGCGCAGAAAAAACCGCGCCTTTTCAAGGGCGCGGCTAGTTTAACAGAGGGAAAGTCACGCCAAATGCGCTTTGCAACGTGTTTGACAAGATCGACTCTGGCACAGAACAGTTAACAATGTATTTTGGGGGTGTTGGGTAAAGCATGTTACGCCTTACCCCCATAGGTTGAAAGGGTGTGTTTGTGGCGGAAGTAGGCAAGATTTTTGCAGGCGGCGGCGGCGAGGGCTACGCCATGGCGCAGTCGCTTTTGTTGGGCTATGGCAACCGGCATGGGTTGATTGCCGGGGCCACGGGGACGGGCAAAACCGTCACGCTCCAGATACTTGCCGAAGGGTTCTCGGCGGCGGGTGTGCCGGTTTTCATGTCGGATGTGAAGGGCGACCTTTCGGGGATAGGTCTGCCCGGATCGGACCAACATAAGTTGCATGGCGCGTTCATGAAGCGGGCCGCGACAATTGGCTTGGACCTGCAATACAGCTCTTTTCCGGTGACTTTTTGGGATCTGTTTGGCACACAGGGCCATCCGGTGCGCACGACCGTGGCCGAAATGGGGCCTTTGTTGCTGTCACGCTTGCTGGAGTTGACCGAACCGCAAGAAGGCGTGATGAACGTGGCCTTCAAGCTGGCGGACGATGAGGGCTTGCCGCTTCTGGACCTTAAAGACCTGCGCGCGATGCTGACGTTTATTGCCGAGAACGCGGCGGGGATCAGCGCAACCTATGGTTTGGTTTCGACCAGTTCCATCGGAGCCATTCAGCGGCGCTTGCTGGTGTTGGAAAATCAGGGCGGCGCAAACCTGTTTGGGGAGCCTGCACTGGAATTGGCCGATATGATGCGGGTGGGCCCGGATGGGCGCGGGCGCATCAACATTCTGGCGGCAGATAAGTTGATGGGGGCGCCGCGCCTGTATTCGACCTTCCTTTTGTGGCTGCTTTCGGAGTTGTTTGAGGAGTTGCCGGAGGTGGGCAACCCCGACAAGCCAAAGCTGGTGTTCTTTTTCGACGAAGCGCATTTGCTGTTTGACGGCGCGCCGAAGGCATTGGTCGATAAGGTGGAGCAGGTGGTGCGTCTGATCCGGTCCAAGGGGGTGGGGATTTATTTTGTCACGCAAAAGCCTGCGGATGTGCCGGATGATGTTTTGGCGCAGTTGGGCAACCGGGTACAGCATGCGTTGCGCGTGTTCACGCCGCGCGATCAACGCGATTTGAGGCTGGCCGCGCAAACCTATCGCGAGAACCCGCGTTTTTCGACGGAAGAGGCGATCAAGGAAGTGGGGACGGGCGAGGCTGTGACCTCGTTCCTGGAAGACAAGGGGATTCCGGGTGTGGTGGAGCGCACGCTGATCCGCCCGCCGAGCAGCCAGTTGGGACCGATTGATCAGGGCGTGCGCGCCATGCTGATGGCCGGCTCGCCCGTTGCCGGCAAATATGAGGCGATGATTGACCGCGATTCGGCCTTTGAGCGGCTGAAGGCGCGGGCGGAGGCGGCCGCGAAAGAGGCGGCAGAGGCAGAGGCGGCGGAAGCCAAGACCGCGTTGGACGCCAAGGAGGCCCGCATTGAGGAGCGGGAGTTCAACGCAGCCCGGCGCTATGATGGGCGCAGGCCGGAACCGAAGAAAACCACCCGCAAACGGACCAGTTCTTCGGACAGTGTAGGGGAGACCTTCGCCAAGTCATTAGCACGGCAGTTGGGCACCAAAAGTGGGCAAGCCATTGTGCGTGGGATTTTGGGGTCTTTGTTCAAGAGCCGCTGAGGGATGCGGTTTGGCCCCCCAAACGCGGGGGGCGCAGTTTATGCGTGATCGACGCGCTTGAAGTCACGCGCGATATGGGCAGTTTTTTCGGCCCAGACCGATGCTGCGGTGCGGGTTTGATGCGCTTTGAATGCCTCGGCATCAACGAAACCCTCATCCAGCGTCCAGACCATTGGATCGTCGGACCGCTCCACGTTGAACTTGATACAGCCGGGTTCAGCGCGGCTTAGCCGGATATGTTCGGGCAGATGTTCCTGCACCAGTGCTGCCTCACCGGCATCCCGGCAGGTCAGGGTGCCTGTGAGGGTTGTCATTCCCACTCAATCGTTCCGGGCGGTTTGGAGGTGATGTCATAGGTGACGCGGTTGATGCCTTGCACCTCATTGATAATCCTTGTGGCGGTTTCGCCGAGGAATTCATGGGTGAAGGGGTAGTAATCAGCGGTCATGCCATCGACGGATGTCACCGCGCGCAGGGCGCAGGCGAAATCATAGGTGCGCCCGTCGCCCATCACGCCGACGGTGCGGACGGGAAGGATGGCGACGAAGGCTTGCCAGATATCATCATACAGCCCGTGTTTGCGGATCTGATCGATAAAGACGGCATCGGCTTTCTTCAGGATTTCCAGCTTTTCGCGGGTAATCTCACCGGGGCAGCGGATGGCGAGGCCGGGGCCGGGGAAGGGGTGGCGGCCGATGAAGGAGGCGGGCAGGCCCAACTCGCGGCCAAGGGCGCGAACCTCATCCTTGAACAGCTCGCGCAGGGGTTCGACCAGCTTCAGCCCCATCTTTTCGGGCAGGCCGCCGACGTTGTGGTGGCTTTTGATGGTGACCGAGGGGCCGCCGGAAAAGCTGACCGATTCGATGACATCGGGATAAAGTGTGCCTTGGGCGAGGAATTCCGCGCCCTCAATGCCGTTGGCGTATTTCTGGAACACATCAATGAACAGGCCGCCGATGATT
>CALEMZ010000038.1 GCA_937910975.1 uncultured Pseudorhodobacter sp.
CTCGCGGGCTTTGCGCAGTTCAAACGCGGTGCGCCGGGCGACAACCTCTTCGCGGAAGCTGATGAAATAGGTCAGGAAGTCTCGCAGCGTCAGCTGTTCCGGCCGCCCGCCGTTCAACGCCAACATGTTGCAGCCAAAATGGATTTGCATGGGTGAGAAGCGGAACAATTGGTTAAGCACCACATCCGCCGTCGCATCGCGCTTCAACTCAATCACCACGCGCACGCCGATCCGGTCGGATTCGTCTTGCACATGGGCAATACCTTCGACCCGCTTTTCGCGCACCAGTTCGGCGATCTTCTCGATCATCGAGGCTTTGTTAACCTGATAGGGGATCTCATCGATGATAATTGCCCAACGGTCTTTGCGAATCTCTTCCACCCGCGTTTTGGCCCGCACGATCACCGAACCGCGACCCTCAAGATATGCCTTGCGCGCGCCAGAGCGGCCAAGGATCAAGCCGCCCGTCGGGAAATCCGGGGCAGGGATGATCTCCATCAGGGCCTCGGTGGACATATCGGGGTCCGCGATCAGCGCCAGCGTGCCGTCGATCACCTCACCAAGGTTATGCGGCGGAATATTGGTGGCCATACCAACGGCAATACCGCCCGCCCCATTGACGAGCATGTTTGGGAAACGCGCTGGCAGAACTGTCGGCTCGCGGTCCTTACCGTCGTAGTTTTCTTGAAAATCAACGGTGTCTTTGTCGATATCGGCCAGCAGATAATTCGCCGTTTTCGCCATCCGCACTTCGGTATAACGAAACGCCGCTGCCTTATCGCCGTCCATGGAGCCGAAGTTGCCCTGACCATCCAGAAGCACCAGAGACATCGAGAAATTCTGCGCCATCCGCACCAGCGCGTCATAAATCGCGCTATCACCGTGGGGGTGATACTTGCCCATCGTATCGGCCACCGGGCGCGAGGATTTGCGGTAAGATTTGTCGAACGTGTTGCCGACCTCGTTCATCGCGTAAAGAATGCGGCGATGCACCGGCTTCAAGCCATCGCGCAGGTCTGGAATGGCGCGGCTGACGATCACGCTCATAGCGTAATCGAGATAGGCCGTCTTCATCTCATCAACGATAGAAACCTGCGGGCCATCATGGGCCATGCGCTGAACGATTTCATCAGTATTCTCAGTGTCTTCCGGCCTATCTGCCACGTCTTCCGCTCTTTCTTTTCCGGCCCCAATGTTTGGGCCTATATCTGGTTGCCCGGACTATAGACCATCCCGGATATAGGGTGCAATGCCGCCAAGCCCTGGGCTGCACCCCTCAATTCCATCAGCCAAGGGAGGAGAGTGATAACATTTTGTTTTATTTGAAAATTATAAGGTTTGTGGCAGGCTGAAAAGGCGAAAAAAACAGCAGGCACATCATGGAACGCACAGATACCGAGCGCATGCTCAAAGGGTATGGCCTAACGACAGCGGAATTCTTCTACCGGATGCCCGACCATATTCATGTTCTCAACAGCTATATCTGGCAAGATTATGATCTTGCGCCGGACTATCCGAACCTGTTCAAGTTCATCGAGTTTTGGCAGGCAAAGCTGGACGGCCCCCTACATTCGGTCCGCTTCACCCATCGTAAACTGATCCAACCGGGCGAATGGCGCAATGTCGAGGGGGAGTTCAGGCTGCATTAGCGCTTCAGACCGCTCGCAGGATCATTCCAAACAAGTCACGCGGATCATCCGGGTCTGCGATCATATCCAACTGTTCGAAATGCCCGGTTTCTGCCAGCTTGCTGTGGATGTAGCGCAGCGCCGCGAAATCCTCGATGGCAAATCCCACGGAATCAAACAGCGTGACCTGCGCCGCACTTTCGCGTCCCGGCATTTGCCCGGC
>CALEMZ010000039.1 GCA_937910975.1 uncultured Pseudorhodobacter sp.
GGTCGCGCTCTGTGGCGAAATCTGACCGGGTATCACTGCCGGAGCCGCGTCGAAACGAAGATGCATTATGTAAAACTACTTGGCCAGCGCCTCTCGGCGCGCGACTTCGATCGTCAGGTTGCAGAGATCCAAATCCGCGCCGCTATCCTCAACGGTTTCACAGCTCTTGGCATACCCCGTACCGTGGCCGTAGGCTAAATCCGTCCGGGGTAAGGGGAGGCCCGTCCTCAAGCGGGTTTGTGCAACAAAGCCGTGGGCTATCGATCCGCGTGAAGCGCCATCTTATGGCGGTTTTTGGGATGATTGACATCAATTAAAGAAATTGGCACCGTCGTCCCATGCAAACACGATTTACTCTCAGGCAACTTGAATACTTCATCTCCGTCGCAAAAACCGGCAGCATTGCGGCTGCCAGTCGCGTGTTGAACATCTCCTCCCCTTCGATATCAACGGCGCTAACTCAACTTGAGGATGAACTCGGAACTGCACTTTTTGTGCGCCAACGTGCTCACGGCCTCTCATTGACCGAGCCGGGGCGTACTTTGGCTGTTCAGGCTGAAACAATCCTGTCCGAAGTAACAGAACTTACGCGTCTTGCCGGAAATGTATCAGATGCAGTACAAGGTCCGCTGCGGTTGGGTTGTCTTGTCACATTCGCCCAAATAGTTGTGCCTGATCTGCGACGGAGTTTTGAGGCCTTCTACCCCGCCGTAACACTCAGCCAATCTGAGCTGACGCAACCTGAAATCTTTACGGCCTTGCGGCGCGCCGACATTGACCTAAGTCTGACTTATGCGATTGACGTACCCAATGATTTGGAATTTCACCCGATCAAGACGCTGCCACCCTTTGTCATGCTTGCGCCCGATCATCCGCTATCGCAATATGAAAACCTCACGATCGCGGACCTGACCAATCATGCAATGGTCTTGTTAGATTTGCCGCTCAGTTCGGATTACTTTTTGTCATTTTTCAATGCTGCTGTCGAGAAACCACTGGTTGCCGAACGGACCAAAGATATGGCCGTTGCCCGCAGCCTTGTGGCAAACGGATTTGGCTATTCCATCGTGAATTTTCGCCCCGTTGGCACCATCGCGCCTGATGGAAAACCACTGGTCTTTATTCCACTCAAAAGTAATGTCCCACCTATCCCCATCGGTGTCCTATCCGCCAAAGGGGCTATGAAACGCAGGGCCTGTGCGACGTTTCTTCAGCATTGCATCAAAAAAATGACACCGTGAATACGTATCGGAGCTGTCAGACTAATCAGAACAAGCATTAGAGTGCTGGCACAGGAACTGTCAAACTAATGAGAACTCACATCAGATTGCTAGCGCAGCCTAAATCTATGCGCTCAATAATTGACGCCACTCAG
>CALEMZ010000040.1 GCA_937910975.1 uncultured Pseudorhodobacter sp.
GGAATACCATTGGGAAATGCGGCAGCCAGTACCAGTTCAGCAGCCCATAATCGCCATCTTGTGCAGCTACAATCGCACCGAAATTCATCGAACCCGTCGAGATGATGATACCAATGATGATGAGCCCAAGAGAGACCTCATAAGAGATCATCTGCGCGGCAGAACGAAGCGAGCCCAAGAAGGGATATTTGGAGTTGGAGGCCCAGCCCCCCATGATCACGCCATAAACCTCCAGCGAGGAAACGGCGAAGACAAAGAGGATTGCGACGTTGATATCCGACAGCACCCAGCCATCATTGAACGGGATCACCGCCCAAGCCAAGATGGCCAGCACGAAAGATAGCATCGGCGCAAGGAAGAACACCGGGCGGTCCGCGCCCGCAGGCACCACGATCTCTTTGACCACATATTTCAGCGCATCCGCGACCGATTGCAAAAGCCCGAAGGCCCCCACCACGTTCGGCCCGCGTCGCATTTGCACGGCGGCCCAAACCTTGCGGTCACCATACACCAAAAACAACAAAGAGATCATCACGAAGGCGATGACCAGAAGGCTCTGCGCTACGATCAGCAGCGTGATCCCCAAGCCCGTTTGCAGAAATTCAGACATGTCGCCTCTTATCCCTCAGCCTTATTCGTATTTGCAGTTTTTGTTTTGGTCGTCATATCGTCGGTATCCCCTGTGCGCCGCAATCGCGGACGGTCACTTCGGCGTCGATGGTGGCCGAACCACGGGGCAGCGCTTCCGAGATGGTGTAAACCGCATCGCCGCTCCAATTACCACCCGTATTTGCGACCGATGTTCGCAGATGTCGCGCAAAACCAAAGCCCCGGATCAGCGCATATTGTGCCGCCGCACAGCGAGCATAGGTATCTACATCGCCCCGGTCACGTGCGCCTTTCATGGTGACATGGAAGTTCACCAAGTCGCCATCCAGCAAGACAGTTTGAATACCACCATAGCTGGGGTTGAAATCCGCGCGCCCCGCCACATCGCCCCCGTTTGTCGGCGCGCAAGCCGACAGGCCGGCCAGGGCCAGCGCGAAGGGGAAAGGAAGGGCGCGCAGGGTCATCACTTACTCCGCCGCCATCGGGACCGTTTTGCGGGCCTTGGCCCCGGCCTGCAATTCACCCATCAGTTGGGACGCGCGCGCAATCGGGTTGGTCAAATAATACTCCGTCACGGCATTGCGGAAATCGGCAGTGGCCGGATCACGCAGCGCGATGCGGTTCCATACGTTTTCCGGAACCTCGTCGATATTGCCCAGATGCGGCACCGCCTTGACGATGGCTTGGCGCAGTGCGGCAAGGCTATCCCATGGCAAGGTCGCGCCCAATTCACCCGACAAGGCGCGCAGAACGGCCCAGTTTTCCTTGGCCTCTCCCGGCGCGAAACCGGCACGGGCAGCCAATTGCGGGCGGCCTTCGGTGTTCACGAACAGGCCCGATTCCTCGGTATAAGCAGCCCCCGGCAACACGATATCGGCGCGGTGAGCACCGCGATCCCCGTGGGAGCCTTGGTAGATCACAAAGGCACCGGGGGCGATTTCCACCTCATCCGCGCCAAGGTTATAGATCACCTCGGCCCCGTCCAGCACATCCGTCAGCCCGTTTTCGGTATAGGCACCAATGTCCATCGCGCCAACACGACCCGCAGCAGTGTGCAAGATCATCAACTTGGATTTGGTATCTTCTGCCAGCTTCATGGCTTGGGACAGAACGGCCTCGCCATCGGCCTCATTCAACGCACCCTGACCGATGATGACCAGAGAGGGCACATCCAGCACCTTGCTGAACTTGTGCTTGAGAAGGGCGACCAGATCGCCCCGACCAGTACCCATATGGTGATATTCATAGGTCAAATCGACTTTTTCACCAACCAATGCAATATCGCAACCATTCGTCCATGCTTTGCGGATACGCGCATTCAACACGGGTGATTCCAAGCGCGGGTTGGTGCCGATTAGTTGGATCATCTTGGCGCTATCGATATCTTCGATCGTCGCAGTCCCGACATAGGCAGAGCGGTTGCCGCCGGGCAGTTTCGCTTTGTCGGTACGACATTCGACTTTGCCGCCCATCCCTTCAACAAGGGTCTTCAGGCTGAAGGCCGCTTCTACCGGGGCCAGATCGCCGACCAAACCAACAACTTTTTTGCCTTTCATCGCGGCGGCAGCGGCTTGCAGCGCCTCATTCCAGCCCGCTTTGCGCAGCTTGCCGTTTTCGCGGATATAAGGCGTATCAAGCCGCTGGCGGCGCAACCCATCCCAGACAAAACGCGTCTTGTCGGAAATCCATTCCTCATTCACGCCGTCATGGTTGCGCGGCAAAATGCGCATGACTTCGCGGCCTTTGCTATCAACCCGAATGTTGGAGCCAAGCGCATCCATCACGTCGATGGTCTCGGTCTTGGTCAACTCCCACGGGCGGGCAGAAAAGGCATAAGGCTTGGAGGTCAGCGCGCCCACGGGGCACAGATCAATGATATTGCCTTGCAGGTTGCTATCCAGCGTCGCGCCCAGATAGCTGGTAATCTCAGCATCCTCACCCCGGCCAGTCTGGCCCATCTGCATGATACCTGCGACTTCGGAGGTGAAACGAACACAGCGCGTACAAGAAATGCAGCGCGTCATGGTGGTGGCCACCAACGGCCCCAGATCAAGGTCTTCGGAGGCGCGCTTAGGCTCGCGGTAGCGTGAGAAGTCCACGCCGTAAGCCATTGCCTGATCTTGCAAATCACATTCGCCGCCCTGATCGCAGATCGGGCAATCCAAGGGATGGTTGATCAGCAGAAATTCCATCACGCCCTCACGGGCTTTCTTGACCATCGGGCTGTTGGTTTTCACCACTGGCGGTTGCCCCTCGGGGCCAGGCCGCAGATCCTTGACCTGCATCGCGCAGCTTGCGGCAGGCTTTGGCGGCCCCCCCACCACTTCGACCAGACACATGCGGCAGTTACCCGCAATCGTCAGCCGTTCATGATAGCAAAAGCGCGGAATTTCCACGCCCGCCACTTCGGCAGCCTGGATCAGCGTCATTGCGCCTTCAACTTCGACCTCGATGCCGTCGATGATGATTTTCTTGAGGTTGGACATCCGTTTACTCCGCCATCCGCTTTGCAAACACGGCCTTGGCCGCGCCCACGCTATTCCCTTTCGGCGCCATGCCGAAGATATTTTGTTTCGAGGCCATCACGCGCAGCCCCCCACGATCAGCCATGTCGACCCCTGAAACCGATCACGGACTGAGGTTTCTGCGCGCCCGTTGCAGAAACGATCCGCAGCCCGCCGCGCCTCTTGCCCTTCCCAGTCTTCAAAGGGCCGGCCCACGCGGGCCACTTCCACAGCCCCTGTTGGCCGCTTGACCACCGCATAGCTGACCCCATCCAAAACAACCGGCCCACGCGCCACAGGGGCAGGCGTGGAGACGCAGGCCGAAAGGGCCAGCGCGCCGAGTGTGAGGGGGAGGCCTGCGTACATCACTCCGCCGCCATCGCGCCCATGCGCCCGGTTTTCTTGGCCTTGATCCGGTCTTCAATCTCTTCGCGGAAATGCCGCACAAGGCCTTGGATCGGCCAGGCCGCCGCATCGCCAAGCGCACAGATGGTGTGGCCTTCGACCTGTTTGGTCACCGACAAAAGCATGTCGATTTCCTCAACCTCGGCCTCGCCACGCACCAAACGATCCATGACGCGCATCATCCAGCCCGTACCTTCGCGGCACGGTGTGCATTGGCCGCAGGATTCGTGCTTGTAGAACTTTGAAAGCCGCCAGATCGCTTTGATCACATCGGTGCTCTGATCCATCACGATCACCGCCGCCGTGCCAAGGCCCGAGCGTTGCTCGCGCAGCCAGTCGAAATCCATGATCGCATCGTCGCATTGTGCTGCATTCAGCATCGGCACCGAAGAGCCGCCGGGGATCACAGCCTTGATGTTTTTCCAGCCGCCGCGCACGCCGCCACAATGACGGTCCAGCAATTCCTTCAGCGAAATCGAC
>CALEMZ010000041.1 GCA_937910975.1 uncultured Pseudorhodobacter sp.
CTCCTGTCCCTATTCATCACAAAAGTTGGACATCTCTATCTGCTCTATCTGCTATCTCTCTCAGGCGTGTCACCGCTAAAAGTAACTGCAATATCAATAATATATGTCATTTGCTTGATTTGTCTGAAGTCACATTTTGACAACTTCCAGTGCGGTATTCACCATTCAAAGCCGATACAAGACATGCGTTATTTCTTCACTCTTGACCCAAAAGGCGGTTTTCTCTATGCTCATAGACGGAAAAGGTAATGTCTTATCACCTCACCTGCGGTAATATGATTTCGGAATGTAACAGTTAAAGTGCTTGGCTAAAAGGCCTTGTAAAAGGGAGATCATTATGATGAATATTTTTAAGACTTTGACAGCAATGACAGCGGGTGTGGTGTTGACCTTAACAGTTTCAGCTTCAGCCGAGACAGTAACAGCGATCCCGTCTTCAATCATTACCCCCGACAAAGTCGAGACCCGAATCGGCACGCTTAAATATCAGGACGGCGTTCCGACAATGGAGACGGCTCAGAAGATTTATGACACCCTTTATTTTACCCGTGCATTGAACGTTTACAACAACAGCTTTCGAGGCGCGTCCGCGTACGCGATTCGAAAAGGCCTCATGAGCATCGGAGCGGAGGACAATACAGTTGTCATATTCCCCGAGTTGATGGACTCGAAGTCGTTGTTCCTCACCGCCAACGCCGACACCGTCTATTACATGTCAATTGTCGATCTTACCAAGGGACCCATGGTGATTGAACAACCGCCAAAGGGTCTGGGCACCATTAACGACATGTGGTTTTCCTGGATCATCGACATCGGGTTCCCGGGGCCTGATCGTGGCGTGGGAGGAAAATATCTGCTCATACCGCCGGGCTATGATGGTCCACTTCCGGAAGGTGGTTTTTACATTGCGCAGTCGAAAACACTGCGGGTCCTCTACGCAGCCCGTTCCTTTCTTGTGGACAATGATCCAAAGCCGGCAGTCGATCTTATCAAGAAGACAATCAAGATTTACCCCTATACCCCGGGCGGTGTGGGCACAAGCATTGCGACCGCGCTCCAAGGCAGGGTTCGGCTGGGCCGCGATCCTGAAGTTCCCCCCACGAAGTTTTTGGAAGCCACAGGCAAATCCTTCAACACGATCCCCCCCAGTGACTACGCATTCTTCGAAATGATTAACGAAAATGTTCAGCAGGAACCGGCTACCAGCTACGATGTGGAACTCGCCGGCCAGCTTGCGGCCATCGGCATTGTGCATGGCAAACCGTTTAAACCAAACGCAAGGTTGAAGAAAATTCTCACAGATGCCGCAGCTGTGGGAAGCGCTGCGGGACGGTCGCTCAACTGGCGTTTCAGCCCGGCTCATCCCGATTGGGCCTACTATCCCGGTTCATCCTGGGGCAATATGCTCTTTGAGGGCGGATACAATTTCGAAACGCCGCCGCCGCTCTTTACCAAAGAAGGAATGTTCAAACCCTATCCCCCAACGGGCGCCAGGACTCTCGATTCAAGGACAGCCTTTTACTACGCTTACACCCTCGACTCCCCGGGCATGATCATGCGCATTCCCGGTGTGGGTTCGCAGTATCTCATGGCCTTTCTAGATGCGGAGAAGAACCCATTCGAGGGCACTAAGACCTACAAAGTGACGCTGCCGAAAGGCATACCCGCGCGGGCGTTCTGGTCGTTCACCCTGTATGACAACCAGTCGCGCTCAATGCTCGACACACCGCAGCGCTACCCGCGTGCCGGCAGTCAGACTTATCCATCGCCTGCCGCCGAAGCAAATGCTGACGGTTCCACGACCATCTACTTCAGCCCGGCACAACCCGAAGGTGTTAAACGCGGCAACTGGATCCAGACCGATCCAAAGAAAGGCTGGTTTACGATCCTTCGTCTTTATAGCCCTCTTGAATCCTTCTTTACAAAGAAGTGGCAGCCAAGCGAGATCGAACTGGTGAAATTAGAGTTCTAGCAAATGTCCCGCGTAAAGATACCTTAGTGAGGAATGGTTTTTGACATTGATCTCGAAGGGATTTCAGATGTGGTCTATTGAGGCGGGATCTGGGAATAGCTGCTATCTATTACAACCATCCAATAGATAAAAAACCTTGTAATATCAATTTAATACGTCAAGTTTTTTTGGGCGTCAACTGCTCCCAATATGTCAGTCATGTCAGCTTGCCGCAAAACCTTTACATCCAGTTTGCAGCGCATGTTTCTTTGATTTTGGATATTCTCTGCAGTGCCTTGGCTTTGTGTCATGGATTCTACAAATGTGCTTATTTTTCTTCGGAAGCTTCCGTAGCCAAGGACATCTGTCGACATCTCTATGAGTTCTGGGGCTTATCCAAAGATCTCCTGCCACGATGTATTCCAATATATCCAATCGCCCTTCTTCTTTCCATCTGAGAATATCCTCTTCATATGCGCTTGCGCAGTATGAATCGTTTAGGTTCAGGCAGCAATGGCCACACTGCATACACCTAAAATTCTCCATTTCTGTTTCAACCCAGATCCCACCATCGCCAAGCGGGCCTGGGCCAAGGTAAGCCTTAACGCCCATTACCATGCGAAAGATTTTGCAGATTTCCTGCGGGCCTGGATGCTCGAAGTTGAAGGCTTGGGCAAGCAATTCGGCAAAATCTTGTAAACTATAGAATACCCTTTCTTCCAGAACACTGGGCTTATACCAAATACCGAGGTATTCTATCCCAAACGGAGGGCATTCCTTTTCGCCAGCGACAGCTTCCCCTCCAGCAATAAAGGCGTATACCTCAGCAAATAAATGATTCTGGTTGGCATC
>CALEMZ010000042.1 GCA_937910975.1 uncultured Pseudorhodobacter sp.
ACAGATAGGTCAGGCCCAGCTCATCTTGCAAATCACGCATCAGGTTCAGGATCTGCGCCTGTACCGAAACATCCAGCGCCGAGGTCGGCTCATCACAAACGATGAACTCGGGGTTCGATGACAATGCACGCGCGATGGCGATACGCTGACGCTGGCCGCCCGAGAATTCATGCGGGTATTTCTCGGCGTCTTTTGCCGAAAGCCCGACGGTATCAAGCAACTCGCCCACCCGGCGCGTGACGTCCGCCCCCGTCATAAGCCCAAAGGTGCGGATTGGTTCGGCAATGATATCGCCCACACGCCAGCGCGGATTGAGGCTGGCGAACGGGTCTTGAAAGATCATCTGAAATCGCCGCCGCAGGGCGCGCATCGAGGCCCCCGTAGTTTCGGTCGTATCCTGTCCGTCAAAGGTGATACCCCCTTCGGAAGCAGCAAGCAGCCCCACGACAATCTTGGCGATCGTCGATTTGCCCGACCCGGACTCCCCCACCAACGCAAAGGTTTCGCCGCGTTTGATTTCAAAGCTTACATCCGCCACGGCAGTCAGAAACTGCCGCTCTTCACGCTCAATCACCCGGTTTAGCCATGGCTTAGAGACATCGAAATAGCGACTTAATCCGTTGATCTGCACCAATGCCTCAGACATGGTCCACCGCCTTTTGTTCATGGAGCCAGCAAGCCACCTGCCGTGCGCCGCCACGGCATTTCGGCTCTGGCCGGTCAGCGCGGCAACGCGCAAGCACCTGCTCACAGCGCGGATTGAAGGCACAGCCCGTTGGCAGCGCGGTCAACCGCGGCATCGCGCCCGGAATTTGCACCAGCCGGTCAGTTTCTTGGGTCAGCGTCGGAATGGAGCCCATGAGGCCGCGGGTATAGGGATGCTCGGCCGCCGTGATCACGTCGCGCACCGGACCAATCTCGACCAGCCGCCCGGCATAAAGCACCGCCACCCGGTCTGCGGTTTCGGCGATAACGCCCATGTCATGGGTGATCAGCATCACTGCCGCACCGCGTTCGGCGCAGATTTCCTTGATGAGGTCAATGATCTGCGATTGCACCGACACATCAAGTGCTGTGGTCGGCTCATCCGCAATCACCAGTTCGGGCTCTGCCGCAAGCGCCAGCGCGATCACCACCCTTTGGCGCATACCGCCCGAGAAATGATGCGGGTATTCATCAATCCGGCGTCGTGCGGCGGGAATTCCAACGCGGTCCAGCAGCGCGACTGCACGCTCGCGGGCTTCTTTTTCGGAAACGTCCCAATGGGTGCGGATCGTCTCGATCAACTGGCGCGCAATTGTATAAAGCGGGTTCAGGCTGGTCAGCGGGTCCTGAAACACCATGCCAATCCGCTTGCCCCGGATGCGGCGCATGGCTTCGGCACCCAGATTGTCGATGCGCTTGCCCTTGAGCAAGATTTCCCCGCCCGCAATCCGCCCCGGCGGCTCCAGCAGCCCGATAATCGCAGCGCCAGTCAGTGATTTCCCGGCACCGGATTCGCCCACGACCCCCAGCACCTCGCCGGCATGGATATCGAAGGACACATGGTCGATGGCGGTCAACACACCGCGCCGGGTTGGAAATTCGACCACAAGGTCACGCACAGAAAGTAATACTTCGGCCATGGTTCACCTCAGCCTTGGGTTCAGCGCATCGCGCAGCCAGTCACCCAAAAGGTTGACCGACAGCGCGAGAACGAGAAGCGTCAGGGACGGAAACAGGATGATCCACCATTCGCCAGAGAACAAAAATCCCTGCCCGACGCGGATCAGCGTGCCAAGCGACGGCTGGGTTGGTGGCACACCGACGCCCAGAAACGACAGTGTCGCCTCGGCGATGATGGCAAGTGCAAGACCGATAGTGGCGATCACCAGCACCGGCCCCATTACATTGGGCAGGATATGGCGCAGCACGATCCGCGCTGGATGCACACCGATCAGGCGGGCGGCCTGCACGTATTCCTTGCCCTTCTCGCGACCATCGCCGCCCCGCGCACGACGCGGGCATATTGCACCCAGTCCGACAGGCCGATCGACACGATCAGCACCCAGATCGCAACCTCCTCGCGCATGCTGGGCGGAATGAAGCCGCGCGCCACGCCAAAGATCAACAGCGCGATCAGGATCGACGGGAAGGAAAGCTGTACGTCTGCAACCCGCATCAGAACACTATCAACCCAACCCCCGCGCCAGCCCGCCAGAAGGCCCAGCCCGATGCCCAGCACCACAGCAAACATTACCGCGGCAAAGCCCACAAACAGCGAAATCCGCGCGCCATACAGCATCGTGGACAGAATATCGCGGCCCTGATTGTCCGTGCCCAGCAGGTAGGTATTGCCAGTGAAGGCATTGGGTTGCCCCGGCGGCGTGAACCCGTCCATCAGGTTCAGCGTGCCAGGATCGAACGGGTTGTGAGGTGCTATCCACGGCGCCAAAACGGCAGCAAGAATAATGCTGAGTGACACGAATGCCGCCACCATGGCCACAGGTGAGCGGCGGAAGGAATAGGCGATATCGCTATCCCACAGGCGTTCCAATTGGGTCATCCGGGGCCTCTCTAATGCCGGGCTACGGCGCGATCGACCCGCAAGCGGGGATCAACGGCGTAGTAAAGAAGATCAACGATCAGGTTTATCACCACAAAGACCAGTGCAATCATCATCAGATAGGCGGCCATCACCGGCACATCGACAAACTGCACCGAGTTGATGAAAAGCGCGCCAACACCGGGCCACTGGAACACGGTTTCGGTGATGATCGCAAAAGCGATGATCGAGCCCAACTGCAAGCCGGTAATTGTGATAACCGGAACCAGAGTGTTTTTCAGCGCATGGCCAAAATTCACGGCCCGGTTGGTCAGGCCACGGGCGCGGGCGAATTTGATATAATCGGTGCGCAAAACCTCAAGCATCTCGGCGCGCACAAGCCGCATGATCAGCGTCATCTGATAGAGGCCCAGCGTGATTGCGGGCAGCACCAGCGAGGCACGCCCCGAGGGCGTCAGAAGCCCCGTGCGCCAAGACCCGACATCGACGGTTTCGCCGCGACCGAAACTGGGCAGCCATTGCAATTCGACAGCAAAAACCCAGATCAGCAGAATGCCGATCAGAAAGGTTGGTAGCGACACCCCGATCAGCGATGTGGTCATGATGACATTTGACAGCCACCCAGTTCGGTTCAGCGCGGTGTAAACGCCAAACCCTACACCAAAGACAAAGGCGATGATGCCCGAAATGAACGCAAGCTCCAGCGTGGCGGGTAGCCGCGACAGGATCAGTTCGGCCACGGGTTGCTGCAAACGGTAGGAAATTCCAAAATCACCTTGCACCGCACGCATCGCGAAATCCGCGAATTGCATATAGACAGGCTCATTCAGCCCAAGCCTTTCGCGCAAGGCTTCACGGTCCGCGACCGTGGCTTCCTGGCCCATCAGTGTGGCAACCGGGTCACCGACGAAGCGGAACAGCGAAAATGAGACCAGTGCCACAACCAGCATAACCAGCACGGATTGGGCAAGCCGTCTGAGGATATAAGCAATCATATCTGAGTAATCCCGACGAATTTCCCCCGCGTGGCCCTAAAGCCACGCGGGGGTATCTTCGTTTCAGTCAAAGGTGACGGTGGTCATTTTCGGCTGATTTTCAGGATGAGCCGCGAGGTTGATACCATCCTTAACCGCATAGGCCAGAAGCTGGTTGTGCACTGCCAGCAGCACCCGATCTTCCTGCACCTTTTCCCAGATCTTTGCGACGGTCGCATTGCGCGCCACCAGATCGGTTTCGGTGGCAATCGATTTGATCATCGCGTCCACTTCCGGGTTGGAATAGCGCGAGCCATTCCAGCCGCCGCGCTTGTCTTCCTTGCTGTGGATCAGGAAGTCAAAGATGTAAGCGCTGTCGAAGGTCGGAACGCCCCAGCCCAGCAGGTAGAAATCTACCTCGTTGTTCTGGATCGCCGGGAAGTGGATGGTGCGCGACTGCGATACCAGATTTGCCTTGACCCCGATCCGACCGACCATACCGACAAAGGCCTGACAGATTGCCTCATCGTTCAGGTAACGGTCATTCGGGCAATGGAAATCGACCGAAAATCCGTCTGGATATCCCGCCTCAGTCAGCAGCGCCTTGGCCTTGTCATAGTCCGGCGCGGAATAAACGTGCATCGCCTCGGTCCAGCCGTTGACGAAGGGCGGCATCGCCACGCCCGAGGGCTGTGACTGGCCGCGCATCACTACTTGCTGGATCGCATCACGGTCCAGCGTCAGGGCCAGCGCTTCACGCACCTGCGGCTTGGAGAACGGGTTGTCATCAACATTCGCCGAAATCAGCTTTTCCGAGCTGACATCATAGCCGAAAAAGATGGTCCGGTTTTCGGGGCCAGCTGTTACCTTGATGCCTGCGGTCTGCTCCAGACGTACGATGTCTTGCACCGGCACGTCTTGAACAAAATCGACCTCACCCGACAGCAGGGCTGCAACACGGGTCGCGGCCTCTTTGATCGGGGTATAGATGATCTCGGTTACCTGCGGCACATCACCCCAATGGCCGGCAAAATGGGCCAGGACGGTGCGCACTTCCGGGTCGCGCGATACCACGGTGTAAGGCCCGGTACCGTTGGTGTTGCGCACAGCGAAATTTTCTTCGCCGGCTTTGAAGTCCTGCGGTGCAACAACGCCGTTAGCCTCGGCCCAGCCCTTGTCGACCATAAAGGTGTTGGTCAGGTTTTGGACGTAAAGCGGCGATGCGCCTTCCAGCTTCACGTGCACAGTATAGTCGTCAACGGCGGTCACTTCAGCCACGCTTGAGTGCAGGCCTTTGAAGTCCGACGTTTCCGAGCGCGCCCGGTCCATCGAGAAGACAACATCCTCGGCGGTGAAATCGGCACCATCATGGAACTGTACACCCTCGCGCAGTTTGAACACCCAGATTGTCGGGTCTTCAGCGTGGATCGACCATTCGGTGGCCAGCCCTGCTGCCAGCGATCCATCTGTGTTCCGTCCGACCAGTGTTTCATAGATGTGATGCAAAAGGGTCGAAGTCGGCCCCTCGTTGGCGGAGTGCGGATCAAACGTCAACGCATCGCCAACCCGCGCCCAACGCAGTGTGTTCGCGTCGGCGGCGGCCAGCGTCAACGCGAACGCTGCGCCAGCGAGCATCATGGTCCGGCCCGTTCGGGCAAAGTTTAGTGTATTCTGAATTTTCAACATTTTTCCCCCTCTGTTATGCCATGCGTTAAGAGATTGATGGCTCCAAGCAGCTTATATGGGTCGTATCTGCCACACAACTAAATCTGGTTATATTTTGGCAATATATGGCAGATTTCATTTTTTTTGCGCCGTTTGTTAGGGGATTATTGCATAATTGGGCGCGGCATAGGTGATAACCGTCAAATCCTGCCTGGCTATATGGCGGTCATTTGAACGTCTCTGGCATGATTTAGTGCCACACTGTGCAAGGGGTGGTTGTTGGTGGGGGCAAAGGGCCAGAGCGCCTTACCGGCGGTGCCCAGTGTATTAAACCGTCGAATTTACGCAGGGCAGTGATTAAGTATTGCGGCTCAGTCAGCGTCTCCGGGTTCAGCGTCTTGCGGTCACGCGACGGGGTTTTGGCGTCAATCTCGGTGAGCGGAATGCTATGGGCTGCCGGGCTTTCTCTTGCGTGGGGGCCGAGAACGGGCCATGTATCTAGTAGGTTTTTCAGCAAAAGGTTCTCGAGATGGATATTGAGCAATTGATTGGCGGCAATGCAGTGTACTTGGCGATTGCCGTGTTCATCATCATCTGTATTTTCCTTGGCGTACGGATTGTGCCGCAATCAGAAAAGCATGTGGTGGAGCGGTTTGGCCGCTTGCGGTCGGTGCTGGGGCCGGGGATCAATTTTGTTGTGCCGTTCCTGGACAAGGTCGCACATAAGATTTCCATTCTGGAGCGGCAACTGCCAACCGCGCGGCAAGATGCGATCACGACGGATAACGTGTTGGTGGCGGTGGAAACTTCGGTGTTTTATCGGATCACCGAGCCGGAAAAAACGGTGTACCGAATCCGCGATGTCGATGCCGCGATTGCGACGACGGTGGCGGGAATTGTGCGATCCGAGATCGGCAAGATGGAGCTGGATCAGGTGCAATCGAACCGGGCCGAAGTAGCTACGAATATCCGCGAGCAGGTGCGTTTGCTGGTGGATGACTGGGGGATTGAGGTGACGCGCGCCGAGATCTTGGACGTAAATCTGGATGAGGCGACGCGGACGGCGATGTTGCAGCAGTTGAATGCGGAACGCGCACGGCGGGCGCAGGTAACGGAAGCGGAAGGCAAGAAGCGGGCCGTTGAGTTGAACGCGGATGCAGAGCTGTATGCCGCTGAACAAGAGGCAAAGGCGCGGCGTGTGCTGGCGGATGCAGAAGCCTATGCGACGGGTGTGATTGCCGTGGCTATCAGGGAAAACGGCATTGAGGCGGCGCAGTATCAGGTAGCCCTGAAACAGGTGGAGGCGTTGACCGCCGTGGGTCAGGGAGCCGGCAAGCAGACGATTATCGTGCCGGCGCAGGCCCTTGATGCCTTTTCTGATGCGTTCAAGATGTTGAAGGGGCGATCATGAGCTGGTTCGGCATCTGGTGGGCCTGGGTCGTTGCGGGCTTTGCGCTTGGCGTGCTGGAAGTGCTATTGCCGAGCTATATTTTCCTTGGTTTTGCCCTCGGGGCGGTGGCCACCGGGGTTCTGGTCGGCTTGGGGCTGCTGGGGGGCACGCTGCCCGCGACCTTGCTCGTCTTTGCGATTACATCGCTGGCCGCTTGGCTGGTGACGCGCAAATTGTTGGGAAAACAGGCCGGGAAGGCCAAGGTCTGGGACCGAGATATCAACGATAACTAGCTGTTTGCTCCCGCGGTTTGATGGTGTGATCCTTTCGTTGGGATGGAAGGCCGCATTCTGGTGCAAGTTCGTCATGGGGGCGCCACGCACTGTTACCCAGCAGGCGATGTAGAGGATACCGGCGACGTCTGGCGCATGAATTGCGCGCCGGCGCGAACTGACGGCGACTTCCACGGCTGGCAGTGTAATTCTGTCAGCATCTCATGCGCCAAAGCCCGTCAGCATCAATGAGGCGGCGCATTTCGCGCGCACCTTCAGCCGCGCCGTTGGAACAACACCCGGCAGCTTCCGCGCAGACTTCGGTCGATAGCAGATTTGAAGCGCGTTCAGTTGCTTGCCCGGATCATGCTGCTAAACCATAGCGAAGCCCCGAATTTGTCGGGCGCGTATCTGATGGGGCATGGCGCTGTCTTACCATTGCATTTCCCCGAAACCATGTGGGTGCTATAAGGCACTCGAAAATGATGAAAACGGAGCCTGCCATGACCGCACTCTATCCCGACCTTAACGGCACGTCCGTTTTTATCACCGGCGGCGGCTCTGGCATCGGGGCTGCGCTGACGGAGGCCTTTTTGCGCCAAGGGGCCAAGGTTGCCTTCGTCCAGCGCTCCGACGCTTCGGCCTTTGTCGCGGAAATGGCGCAAGCCACGGGCAACCGCCCACTGTTCATCCCCTGCGACATCACTGATATTCCCGCGCTGCAAGCCGCCATCGCGCAGGCTGCAGCCGCGTATGGTCCGATCACCACGCTGGTCAACAACGCCGCCAACGACAAACGCCACACCACCGCCGAAGTGACCGAAGATTTCTGGAACTGGATGATGGATATTAACCTGAAGGCCTATTTCTTTGCGGCCCAAGCGGTCATTCCGGGCATGAAAGCCGCAGGCAGCGGCGCGATCATCAACTTTTCCTCCATCAGCTATATGATGGGCAATGCGGGCTACCCGCTTTATACGGCGGCCAATTCCGCCATCAATGGCATGACCCGCAGCCTCGCGCGGGAGTTTGGCCCCGACCGTATCCGCGTCAACGCACTTGCCCCCGGCTGGGTGCTGACGCAAAAGCAAAAAGACCTCTGGGTCACGCCCGAAGGGCTTGCCGCCCATCTGGAACGCCAGTGCCTGCAAGATGCGCTCGTGCCCGAGGATATCACTGGCGGCGTGCTGTTTCTTGCCTCTAACGCGTCAAAAATGATGACAGGCCAAGCGCTTGTGATCGACGGCGGCGTCGTGGTCACAGGATGAAATTACCCGCCGAACCCCTGCCGCAAGCCCCCGAATGGATCGCCGTGGATTGGGGCACCACCCATCTGCGCGCCACCGCCATGGGGCCTGCGGGTGCGATTGCCCGCGCCGCCAGCACCGATGGCATGGGCAGCCTGCAGCCCGATCAGTTTGAGGCGGCACTTCTGGCCCTTATCAACCCTTGGCTTGCGGCTGGGCGCGTCACGCCGGTTATCGCCTGCGGCATGGTCGGCTCTCGTCAAGGCTGGGCTGAGGCGAAATACCGCCCCGTACCCTGCATGCCCGCAGCCCCAGAGGCGCTGACCCGCGTGGCTGTCAAAGACCCGCGTATCTCTGTGCAAATCGCGCCGGGCCTAAGCCAGGCCAGCCCCGCCGATGTGATGCGCGGCGAGGAAACCCAGATCGCAGGCGCATTGGCCCTGATGCCCGATTTTGATGGCGTCATCTGTCTGCCCGGCACCCATTCCAAATGGGTCCATGTCTCTGTGGGTGAGGTTGTCAGCTTTCAAACCTTCCTGACGGGAGAGCTTTTTGCCCTGCTCTCCACCCAATCGGTGTTGCGCCATTCCATCGCTGAGGCTGGCTTTGACGCCGAGGCCTTTGATCAAGCGCTTTCGGACGCACTGTCGCGCCCGGAACGTATCGCGGCGAAGCTGTTTTCCCTGCGCGCCGAAGGCCTGCTGGCCCCCGCCGCATCCCCTGCCAGCGCAATCGCCGCGCGCAGCCGTCTCTCGGGCCTGTTGATCGGGATCGAGCTGGCGGCAAGCAAGCCCTATTGGCTGGGTCAGCCCGTTACCCTGATCGGGGCGCAAGCGCTTTGTGACCATTATGCCCGCGCCCTCCAGGCGCAGGGGCTGAACCCGACCTTCCTTTCGGCCAGCGATTGCACGCTCGCGGGCCTGTCCAAACTGAAAGGCGCGCTATGAACCGTCCCCTGATTGCCATCCTGCGCGGTCTTACCCCGACTGAGGCGCTGCCTGTCACCGAGGCGCTGATAAACGCGGGCATCACCTCCATCGAAGTGCCGCTCAATTCGCCCGATCCTTTCACCTCCATTGCCGCTATGGCGCGAGAGTTTGGCGGCGTTGCCCTGATCGGCGCAGGCACTGTGCTGAGCGTGGATCAAGTCGCCCAAGTGGCCGATGAGGGCGGCAGGCTGGTGGTGTCGCCCAACACCGATACGGCGGTGATCCGCGCCACGGTCGCGCGGGGCTTACAAAGCTGGCCCGGCGCGCTGACACCTTCGGAATGTTTTGCCGCCCTTGCCGCCGGGGCCACAGGGCTAAAGATTTTCCCAGCCTCGATCATCGGGCCAGAGGGGCTGAAAGCCATGCGCGCCGTGCTGCCGCCGCAAACCCCGGTCTATGCCGTGGGCGGCGCGGGGGGGTCGAATTTCGCGGAATGGAAAGCTGCCGGGGCCGATGGCTTTGGCATCGGTTCGGCCATTTACGCCCCCGGCCTGTCGGTGGCCGAAGTGGCCGCCCGCGCCAAGGCGCTGGTGGCCGCATGGGACGCGCTGATATGACGGGCGTTTATGACGCCCGCATCTGCGCACTTGGCGAAGGCCCGTTGTGGCATCCTTTGCGCAAGCAATTGTTCTGGTTTGATATTCTGAACCGGAAGTTCCTGTCGCAAACCGCCGCTGGCCCGCAGGAATGGCATTTTCCCGAAATGGTCTCGGCCGCTGGCTGGGTCGATCATGCCACGCTGCTTATCGCCTCGGAAACCAAGCTTTTTCGCTTCGATCTGGACAGCGGGGCGAGTGAGATTGTGGTGCCGCTGGAGGCGGGCAACCCCAGCACCCGCTCCAATGATGGCCGCGCCGACCCGCTGGGCGGCTTTTGGATCGGCACGATGGGCAAGGCGGCTGAACCGGGGGCAGGGGCGATTTACCGCTATTTCCAAGGTGAGTTGCGCGCCCTGTTCAAAGGCATCTCCATCCCCAACGCCATTTGCTTTGCCCCGGATGGAAGCACTGCCTATTTCACCGATACCCCCACACAAATCGTCAACCGCGTGGCGCTGGATGGGCAAGGCTGGCCCAAAGGTGCGGCAGAGCCCTTTATGGATTTCGGTGCTGAGGGGCTGAACCCCGACGGGGCCGTCACCGATGCGAGCGGCAACCTCTGGATCGCGTTTTGGGGTGCGGCGCGGATTTCGGTCTATGATCGCCATGGCCACCTTATCCGCAACATCCCGCTTGCCGCCCCGCACATCACTTGCCCGGCCTTCGGCGGCACCACGCTTTTTGCCACCTCCGCCACCCAAGGGATGACGCCTGCAGCCCTCGCGCAATTCCCGGATGCGGGCAAAACCTTTACCCTGCCCAATGCAGGGCTGGGCCAACCCGAACCTCAGGTTATTTTGCCATGAAACGCACGT
>CALEMZ010000043.1 GCA_937910975.1 uncultured Pseudorhodobacter sp.
CACTGTCGCTGGCGTCGAAGGCCAGTTTGATGTGATGGCAACGGTCGCTGGTGGTGGCCTGTCCGGCCAGGCTGGTGCTGTGAAGCACGGTGTTTCGAAAGCTCTGCAGCTTTACGATCCCACCTTGCGCGCGGCTCTGAAAGCCGCAGGCTTCCTGACCCGCGACAGCCGTGTGGTTGAGCGTAAGAAATACGGCAAAGCCAAAGCGCGTAAGAGCTTCCAGTTCTCCAAGCGCTAAGCGACACTGTAAGAAAATACAACGAAATCAAGGACTTGCAGAAATGCAGGTCCTTTTTTCTATGTAGCAGAACCCTAGCAGCCGCCAATGTTTGTTGACACGTTGGGTTAGCGGAAATAGCAGTATTGTAGCGTTTTCACCTGCTCTGGGCGTTACAAATGGCATACTACGAAAACAAGGTTGAGCATTTTGGCGGGGCACTGGTGCTGTTCCAACGCAACCTCACCGTGGCAGTGCCCAACTCACAAACCCATCGTGCACCAACTTGGTATATGCGCCTCAAGATTGGTGGGCACACGGGTTATGTTACCAAGAGCACAAAACTGACGGTTTACGAAGATGCTTATGAGTTTGCCAAGAGTGAGTTGCTGAGGCTGCAGCAGGCAAAGCGTCTTGGGCATAGCTTGAAAGAATACACGTTTGAGCAGCACTGGCAGGATTGGTTCGACCGCAATCTGAAGAATGAGCGTTGGAAAGCAGAGCGACAAAACTGGCATGAGAAATATGCCGCCCGTTACTTCAAGCCCTACTTTAGCCATGCTGACGGCACCAGCCTGCGGCTTAATGAGCTGACGCTTCAGGTGCAGGAAGGGTATTGGGATTGGCGTATCAACTACTGGGACACTGATCGTGGGCAGCGCCTGCAAACTTACAATCCCAAACGCCGTAATGCGAAAACCCAGACCACAAATAACGCCAAGCGCAAACCAGCTGTGAAGACACTGCAGATGGAACAAAGTGCGCTGAACCAGATCTTTTTTGATGCGGCGCAGCGGGGCAGATTGGAGAGGGTGATCAAGCTCAAAGCACCCGTTCATAATGGTAGGGTTAAGCGTCGACCAGGCTTTGACACGGATGATTACACCAAGCTCACGCAGTATCTGCGCAGCTATCGTGATGGCATTGGGGCGTTTAAGACTGTTGGGTCAAATGCTAGGCATGATCTTCAGCGCCAACAGCTGTACTACTTTGTGCTTTTCTTGGCCAATAGCGGACTGCGGGTGGGTGAAGAACGAGAAATGCTGTGGCGTGATGTGCAGTTTGATGCGCCTGTAGAGGGCGGCACAGACACAGTGGCTGAAATTTACGTCAGCAAGCACACCAAAAAGGGCGAAGCACGCAAAGTGCAGACACAGCCCAATGCCAATAACTATCTCAAGCTGTGGCGGGAAATATCACCCTATAAGGGGCATAATGATCTGGTTTGGTTCGGCCAAAGCAGTCAAGACGGCAAACCTGTAAAGTTCGTTGATCTAAACCGTGGCTTCCAAATTTTCTTAAGCAAGGTTCCCGTTGAAGGACGCACAGATGGCTTGGTTCATGATCGTGATGGGGAAAAGCGCACCCTGTATTCGCTGCGTCATAGCTATGCGACCATGCGACTTGATCGGGGTGATGGCGTTGCTCCCATTGCAGAACAGTGACGGCCAGCGCAAAAACGACGGCGGCCACAGGGGGCAGCGGGCGATTGGCGATCAACGTCTCAATATTCTGGTAAGTCATGAGATTCCTCATTTGTAGCCATACAATCTGGATTGACTGTATGGTTACAATGTCGCAGAATTGCCTAAATTATGCTGGGGGAACATTGTGACTGGTACAAATTGGCTGCCAAACTTGATACAATACCCCGGCCCCAAGTACTTGGCGCTGGTGCGTGCGCTACGTGAGGCTATACGATCCGGGGTGCTGCTGCCCGATAGCCAATTGCCCACGGTGCGGGATCTGGCATGGCAAATCAAAGTGACGCCGGGCACAGTGTCGCGCGCCTATCAATTGGCCACTCAAGAGGGGCTTCTGGCGGCGACGATCGGGCGCGGTACTTTTGTTGCCTCGGCCACGCCACGATTTGGGCCGACGCAAAGCTTTTATGTAGAGCGAGACCCTGTACTCTTGGCTGGCCGGATTGATATGCGTTCACCCAAATTGCCCGATGTCGGGCAGGGGGCGGCCTTTAATGCGGCCTTGGCGGCGCTTTCGGGACAGGTGGAAACCGATTGGCTAGACTATCCCAGCCAGCGCAACGAGGCCGCGTTGCGTGCGGCGGTTGTCGACTGGCTCCAAAAGCGGGTGTTGGGTGCGGTGACGGCGGATGATGTGGCGCTGAGCTATGGTGGGCAGAGCGCGATCAACCTGATATTCCAATGCTGTTTGCGGGGTGACCGGCCGATGGTGCTGATCGAGGATCTGGCCTATGCCGGGTTTCGCCATGCCGCCCGCCTCTCACGTGCTGAATTGCTGGCAATCGAGGTTGATGAAGAGGGTCTGCGCCCCGACGCGCTAGAGGCCGCCTGCCGCCGTCACAGCCCGCAGATTTTATGCATCACGACGGAGGCGCAGAACCCCACGACCGTTCGGATGCCCGTACATCGACGTATAGAAATTGCTGAAATTGCAAAAGCTTATGAGATACAAATCATCGAAGATGATTGTTATTCCATCGCCCAGAGCAACTACCCTGCGCTACGCGCCCTGGCGCCGGAGCGGACGTGGTATGTGGGCAGTTTTTCCAAAAGCATCTCGGCTGCGCTGCGCTTAGGTTATGTGGTTTGCCCCAGTGGGATGGGGCAGGCGGGGCGCCTGACTGCACAGCACAGCTTTTTTGGCCTCGCGCGTCCTGTCGCGGATTTGTGCCAAGCGATTTTAACCTCGGGGGAAGCGGATGCGCTGCGCTTGGCGGTGCAAGAGGGGTTTTCGGATAGGCTGGAAGGGGTGGTGAACGCTTTGGGTGCTTATGATCTTTCCTGGCAGCCGGGGCTGCCTTTCGTTTGGCTTCGGTTGCCCTCAGGCTGGCGCGCCTCGGTCTTCGCCCGGATGGCCGAGGCCGAGGGCGTATTGTTGCGCTCTGCCGATGAGTTTGCCTTGAACCATGGCCGCGCGCCCAATGCGGTGCGGCTGGCCTTGCCTGGCAACCATAGTCGCGAACAGATCGAAGGCGCCTGCCGTCGCCTCGCCCGGTTGCTCGAGAGCCCGCTGGCAGAGCTTTCGGTGTGACTGTTGCATTCCTGACTCGGAGCAATGATTTGAAATTGCGGCGCTTGACCGATTGCACCTGAACGCCCACTTTCAAACTATCGAAGCATAATAAAAAAGAGACCCAAAATGGGAATTCAAACAGGTTTTCATGCGCCCAATGGCGGCGGAGATTTTCTCGGCTACCGCAAAGCCCGCAACGGCGGCACAGAAGTCGTCTATGACGATGGCGTCAGCCGTCGCATAGTGTGGCGTGTGTCCGGCCATGCTGTAAACGAGGCGCAGCTTTCGGACGCGCTGCGCCAGGCGGTTTCCGCGCTTAAGGTCGTTCCAGCGTTGATTTCCGAGGTTGGCAAGCGCGCAATCGCCCTCGAACGCGTCGGCGCCTGACCTGCGTTTCCTTCAGACAATTTCATCTCTGGCCTTTTCACGGCGCAAAAGCTGTGCAACAAATTGGAAAAGCAACCGGGACAGGGTGGATGATGAACGCGGAATCGCGATGGGCCAAGCTACGCCGAACTGAGGCAGCCAATGGGTTGCTGATGATAAGCCCACCGGCGATTTACGCCATTTTGATGCTGGCCGCCCCGCTTGGCACCATCTTGCTTTATAGCTTTCTGACCGATGGCTATCTGGAGATCATCCGCGATTTTACAATGGCCAATTATGTTGAGGCCTGGACGAATGAGCTTTACCGCTCGGTCATGGTCCGGTCTTTGGGCGTTTCCATGACGGTGACTTTGGTCACGGTTTTATTGGCCTTTCCCATCGCCTATTTCGTCAGCTTCCACGTGGATCCATCAAAAAAAGCGCTTTGGCTGTTCCTGATCACAATCCCATTCTGGACCAGCTATCTGATCCGGGTGTTTCTGTGGAAGGTGATTCTAGGCTATAACGGCGTGGTAAATTCCGGGCTTTTGGGGCTAGGGATCATTGATGAGCCGCTGACGTTTATCCTTTATAATGTCAATTCCGTGGTCATCACGCTGGCCCATGCCTATGCACCTTTTGCGATTTTGCCGATCTTCGTGGCGCTGGAAAAGATTGACCGGTCTTATCTGGAGGCAGGTCAGGATTTGGGCGAGTCGAGGTTCATGACCTTCATTCGCGTCACGTTGCCCTTGACGATGCCGGGGGTGATTGCCTCGGTGTTGATCGTGTTCATCCCGACAATCGGCGATTATGTAACGCCTCAACTTGTTGGCGGGCCAGAGGGGCGGATGGTGGCCAACCTCATTCAGCTGCAATATCTGAAGCTTGACAACTACCCGCTGGGTTCGGCCATTGCGGTCTCGGCCATGGGCATTGTGACCTTGGTCAGCCTGATCTTTATCGGATTGAATCGACGTTATCTGAAAGGGCCGAAGTGATGAGGGGTGGTTGGTTCAAGGTCTATGCCATTGGCTATCTTGTGTTTCTTTATGCGCCGATCATCATCCTGCCGATGTTCGCCTTCAATGATGCAACCGTGATTGCCTTTCCATTGACCGGGTTTTCCACGCGCTGGTTTTCGGCCATGCTGGAGCAGCCTGCGCTGCACATCGCGCTGAAAAATTCCTTGTTCATCGCTGTGGTATCTTCGGTTTTGGCAACAACATTGGGGATTTTTGCATCCCGCGCCACGACCCGCTATCGGTTTCCGATGAAGGCAGGGTTGATGGGCTTGATCATGCTGCCGCTGGTTCTGCCTGAGATTATCGTGGCCGTGTCACTGCTGGTGGTGCTGTTGGGGCTGGGCGTAAGCCTGTCGCTTTGGACGGTGATTTTGGGGCATGTGCTGATTTGCACGCCATTCACCATCGCGATCCTGTCCTCGGCTTTCCAAAGCTTGGATCAGAGCCTTGAGGAAGCCGCCTATGACCTTGGTGAAAGCCCGGCCTCGACATTCCGGCTGATCATCTTGCCGCTGGTGATGCCGGGGATAATTTCCAGCTTGCTGATCTCTTTCACGATCAGTCTGGATGAGTTCATCATTGCGTTCTTCCTTGCGGGCACCGAACCGACGCTGCCGGTGTATATCTTCTCTCAGTTCCGTTTCCCGTCGTCTGTGCCGGTGATCATGGCGCTTGGGACGGTGCTGGTGTGCATGTCTATTGTTTTGTTGGCTTGTGCAGAATATTTCCGTCGTCGCGGCATCGCGAAGGCGGGTGGAAAAAATACCGGAGGCTTCCTGTGACCGAAAAACCCACCATG
>CALEMZ010000044.1 GCA_937910975.1 uncultured Pseudorhodobacter sp.
GTGATTCGTAGAAAATAAGTGTCGCGGACACTTCCCCTAGCTCTCGCAAAGCCTTTGCGCGCGCTCCGGCTTGGGTCGGCAAAAAGCCTGCAAACAAGAATCGATCACTTGGCAGGCCAGACACTGTCAATGCCGCCAGCACGGCAGATGCCCCGGGGGCAGCCAGCACCGTCAGCCCTTCCGCAATCGCGGCCCGCCCCAGTTGGAACCCCGGATCGGCGATCAGGGGTGTTCCGGCCTCCGAGGCATAGGCGACAGATTTCCCCTCGGCCAAGGCGCGCAGCAGGCGCGGGCGCATCGCCTCTCCGTTATGGTCGTGATACGCAAAAACATGCCGATCCCCCAAGGCGACCCCATGGATTTCCATCAGATGTTTCAACGTACGCGTATCCTCGGCTGCGAGAACATCGGCCTTGGCCAGAATATCCAATCCCCGCAAGGTGATATCACGCGCGGCACCGATCGGGGTGGACACGAAGTAAAGCCCGGGAGCCAAGGGTCGCGGATCGGGCCGAAACCTTCCTGCCCCCCCGCCAGACGCGACATCTTCCGCCGCCGATACCGTACTGTCAGAACTCATCAGGCCGCATCCTTCCAAAGTTTACTTCATTCCCTGAAGCGCATAGGATTAACCTGTTTGTTGTACCACCGGAATGAGGGACCCGTATGTTGTCGTTTTTAATTTCTGCCCGCAAGTCACTGACGCGCGCGGCCACTGTCGCCGCCGCCATGGCGCTTACGGCTTGTCAACCCGGTACTATCGGGGGGGGTGGACCCACGATTGACACTTCAGCCCCTGTGCCCGTGGCGCTTTTGGTTCCCAGCAATTCCGGCTCGGCGGGTGATGACGTTCTGGCGCGATCCTTGGAAAACGCGGCAAAGTTGGCCATTGCAGACCTCGGCAACATCAAGATTGACCTGCGCATCTACAGCACCGGGGGCAAGCCCGCAGGTGCACAGGCTGCCGCGATCCGAGCTGTCGATGAAGGGGCCAAGATCATCCTCGGTCCAGTTTTCGCGCAAAACGCCAATGCCGCAGGGGTGGCCGTGGCCGCGCGCGGCATCAATGTACTCAGCTTTTCCAACAACACCGATATCGCTGGCGGCAATGTCTTTGTTCTTGGCCCAACCTTTCAAAACACTGCCAACCGCCTGGCCTCCTATGCGGTCAGTCAGGGCAAGCGTAACATCTTGGTCGTGAATGATCGCACCGCAGCGGGCGAGGCTGGCCGATTGGCGATCGAACGCGGCGTTGGCAACGCAGGTGGCTCGGTTGTCGGGCGTGTGGGGTATGAATTTTCGCAAAACGGCATCGTAATGGCGGGGCCGCAGATTGCCGCACAGGTACGCAGCACAAATGCACAGGCCGTGTTCATGACCGCCGATACCGCCGGGGCCTTGCCGCTGCTCACACAAATGCTGCGCGACAACCGCATCGACCCCTCGGTTGCCCAGTTCATCGGACTGACCCGTTGGGATATTCCTTCCCAGACACTGGCCCTGCCGGGCGTGCAAGGGGGCTGGTTTGCAATGCCCGATCCAGCGCTATATCAACAGTACCAGTCACGCTATCAGGCAGCCTATGGCACGGCACCACACCCGATCTCGGGCCTTGCCTATGATGGCATTGCAGCCATCGGTGCGCTGGTCAAGGCAGGCAATTCGGGTGCATTAACGGCGGAAGCCCTGACCCATAGCTCCGGCTTTGTGGGCGTCAACGGCATCTTCCGTCTGCACGCCGATGGTACGAATGAACGTGGCCTTGCCATCGCGCAAATCAGCAACAGTCAGGTCGTTATCATTAATGCCGCCCCTCGCCACTTTGGCGGTGCCGGGTTCTGATCCGGCCCCGCACGCCAAAACGGATAGATAAAATGCCCCGCAACAAAGCGGCCCAAGCGATACCCGCCACCTCCACGGCGGCTATCCCCTTTCCAAGCCTGCCCCAGCTTGGCTTTAATGATCTGCTCTTGCCCCCCGATCAGATCATTGATGCGCCAGCCGTCTTGGCCCGCATCCGCGCCGAGATCACCGCATCTGATGGCACCGGCGGGCGCGAGTCGCGCAGTATCGCCGTGCACCATCTGGCCGAAGCGCGGGCGCAGGCCAACACCCGGCTAGCCGCCGCCTTCGCCGCCCATCCCAAAGATGCGCGCGGGTTGATCCGCGCCAATGCTTGGCTGACGGATCGGATTGTCAGCATCACGCTTGAGGTGGCCGCAACCTGCCTGCACCCCCTGTCCAACCCGACCGAATACGAGCGGATTGCCGTTGTGGCCGTGGGCGGTTATGGCCGCGCCGAAATGGCCCCGCATTCCGATGTAGACCTGTTGTTCCTGACACCCTACAAAGTTACGCCCTGGGCGGAATCGATCATCGAATCCATGCTCTACATGCTGTGGGACCTGAAGCTGAAAGTTGGCCACGCCACCCGCACGGTCAAAGATTGCATCCGGCTTGCGCGCGAAGATATCACCATTCGCACCGCCCTTCTGGAACGCCGCTTTCTGGCCGGAGAAGAACCCCTCGCGCGGGAACTGCGCGAGACACTGTGGTCCGATCTGTTCCGCAATACTGGGCCGGAATTCATCGAGGCCAAACTCGCCGAACGAACGGTGCGCCACAAGCGCCAAGGCGGGCAACGCTATGTGCTGGAGCCCAATGTGAAAGAGGGCAAAGGCGGCTTGCGCGACCTGCAAACGCTCTATTGGATCGGCAAATATCTGCATGAGGTGCAGTCGGCTTCTGGATTGGTAGAGGCGGGCCTGCTGAGCCAGGAGGAGTATGACATCTTTGCCGTGGCCGAAAATTTCCTCTGGGATGTGCGCTGCCATCTGCATTACATCACAGGCCGCGCCATGGATCAGCTGACCTTCGATTTGCAGGTCGAGGTGGCCGCGCGCATGGGCTACGCCGATACCGGCGGGCGGCGCGCGGTAGAGCATTTCATGCAAGATTATTTCCGCCACGCCACCCGTGTCGGCGAATTGACCCGCATCTTCCTGACGCAGCTGGAGGCGCGCCACGCCAAATCCGAACCCGCACTGATCGGCTTTTTCCGCCGCCGCAAGGCCCTCAAATACGGCTTCAAACTGGTGCAGGGCCGGATCGATTTTGGCGATGGCGCGGATTTCGACCGCGCGCCACTGAACCTGCTGCGCATCTTTGAAGAGGCGTTGCGCACCGGGCTTTTGCTTCACCCCAGCGCGATGCGATCCATCACCGTCAATCTGCACCGGATCGACGATGACCTGCGCGCCGAACGCGAAACCATCCGTATTTTCCACGATCTCCTGCTCAAACACGGCAACCCCGAGCGTGCCCTGCGCCGGATGAACGAACTGGGCGTGCTGTCGGCCATCATCCCGGAATTTGAGGCCATCGTGGCCATGATGCAGTTCAACGTCTATCATCACTACACGGTGGATGAGCACACGATCCAATGCATCTCCACCCTTGCACAAATTGAGCGCAGCGAGTTGGTGGAGGAGTTGCCCGTCGCCTCAGGCATCCTTAAAGCCGGGGTGAACCGCAAGGTTATCTATATCGCACTGCTGCTGCATGACATCGGCAAGGGGCGGCCCGAGGACCATTCCATCCTTGGCGCGCAACTTGCCCGCAAGATCTGCCCACGGCTGGGGCTGAACGTAGAAGAAAGTGAAACCGTGGAATGGCTGGTGCGCTATCACCTCCTGATGTCAGATGTGGCGCAAAAACGCGACCTTTCCGATCCACGCACCGTACGCGATTTCGCCAAACTGGTGAAAACCCGCAAACGACTGGACCTTTTGTGCGTACTTACTGTCTGCGACATCCGCGGTGTCGGCCCGGGCACCTGGAACAACTGGAAAGCCATGCTGCTGCGCCAACTTTACCGCGACACAACCACGGCACTGGAAAGCGGGATGGAAACGCTCAACCGTGAAAACCGCGCCGATGCCGCGAAGAAACTGCTGCGCGAGGCGCTACTAGGTTGGGATGTCAAAGCCCTGCGCGTTGAGCTTGCCCGCCACTACCCGCCCTATTGGCAGGGACTACCCACCTCCACCCAAGCAGTGTTTGCGCATCTGCTGACCGGGATCACGGAAGATGAAATTCGCGTCGATCTACACCCCGATGCCGACCGTGATGCCACCCGCGCGGCCTTCGCGCTGGCCGATCACCCCGGCATCTTCTCGCGCCTTGCCGGTGCTTTGGCACTAGTGGGGGCGAACGTCGTGGATGCGCGCACCTACACATCCAAAGATGGCTGGGCCACTGCCGTCTTTTGGGTACAAGACAGCGAAGGCCACCCCTATGAGGCAACGCGCCTGCCGCGCCTGCGCACGATGATCAGCAAAACCCTGCGTGGCGAGGTCATAGCCCGCGACGCACTGAAAGACCGCGACAAGGTGAAAAAACGCGAACGAGAGTTTCGCTTTCCCACCCATATTACGTTCGACAATGAAGGGTCCGAGATTTATACGATTGTCGAGGTCGATACTCGCGACCGCCCCGGCCTTCTCTATGATCTGACCCGCACCTTGGCGGCCAATAACATTTATATCGCCAGCGCGGTGATCGCGACCTTTGGCGCGCAGGTGGTCGATAGCTTCTATGTGAAGGACATGTTCGGCCTGAAGCTGCATACAAAATCAAAACAAGAAGCACTCGAACGAAAACTTATCCAGGCCATCAAGGATGGCGCCGAAAGGGCACAAGCATGAAACCGACCCGTCTGGTCAACGGCTTTCTGACCGTAGGCGGCTGGACGCTGGCCAGCCGCCTGTTGGGCTTTGCCCGCGATGTGATGATCGCGGCGGCGCTTGGCACCGGACCGGTGGCGCAAGCCTTTATCGTGGCATTCTCTCTGCCCAATTTGTTTCGCCGCTTCTTTGCTGAAGGCGCATTCAACACCGCCTTTGTGCCTCTCTTTTCCAAAAAGCTGGAGGCGGGTGAAGATGCCACTGATTTTGCCCGCGATGCAGCCTCAGGCCTTGCCACGCTGCTGATCACCATTACCTTGATCGCGCAACTGGCGATGCCCTGGCTGGTACTGGCCATGGCCTCGGGCTTTGCGGCAGACGAACGATTTGGGCTGTCGGTGGAATTTGGCCGCATCGCTTTTCCCTATATCCTCTTCATCTCGCTGGCGGCGCTTTGCTCGGGCGTGCTGAATGCTACGGGGCGGTTCTCGGCGGCAGCGGCGGCCCCTGTCTTGCTGAACATCCTCTTCATAACCACACTCGTTCTCGCACCCCGGCTGGGCTGGGATATCGGCACGGCACTGGTCTGGACAGTTCCACTGGCCGGGATGGCGCAATTGGCGCTGGTTTGGGTCGCTGCGCGCCGCGCTGGCATCAATATCACCCCACGCCTGCCGCGCCTGACGCCGGACATGAAACGTCTCGCCATAATTGCCGCCCCCGCAATGCTGGCTGGCGGCGTGATGCAAGTAAACCTGCTCGTGGGCCGGCAAGTCGCGAGCTACTACGACAACGCGGTGGCCTGGCTTTACAACGCCGACCGGCTTTATCAATTGCCACTGGGCGTTGTAGCCATTGCCATCGGCGTGGTCCTGCTGCCAGACCTTTCGCGCCGTTTGCGCGCCGAGGATGAGGCGGGCGGGCAGAGCAGCTTCAACCGCGCGACCGAGTTTGCGCTGGCGCTGACCCTGCCTTCGGCAGTGGCACTGATGGTGATCCCCTTGCCACTGGTTTCAGTATTGTTTGAACGCGGACGTTTCGGGCCAGAAGATAGCGTGGCCACAGCGCTGGCCGTGGCGATCTATGGTCTCGGCCTACCCGCCTTTGTGCTGCAAAAAGTGCTGCAGCCGCTGTATTTTGCCCGCGAAGACACCAAGCGCCCGTTCCAATATGCGCTACTTGCGATGGTGGTGAATGCGGGCGTGGCCATTGGGCTTGCGCCCGTGATCGGCTTTTCAGCGGCTGCGATTGCGGCGACTGCGGCTGGCTGGGTAATGTTGTGGCAGCTTTGGCGCGGCTCACGTGCAATGGGGCTGGCGGCACATACCGATGCGCGTCTGCGCAAGCGGGCGCCGCGCATTCTTGCGGCGTCACTGCTGATGGGGGCCTGCCTTTGGGCGGCAATGCTTGTGCTTGGCCCGGCGCTGACAATGGCAGGCTGGCGCTACCTTGCACTTCTGGCACTGATCATCGTGGGGATTGTCAGCTATTTCGGCATCGGGGCCGCGCTCGGCGCTTTCCGCCTGTCTGATTTCACCGGGGCCATGCGCCGCAAACGGGATTGACCCACATGTACGTTGCCAACTTTCTTTTGCATTCTTCCCCTTCGATATTGCGTAAAACATCGGCCAGCGCATTTGAGGGTTTGCATTAAACATGACAGATCAGAATTAGCTTTCGAAATCAGTTCTCTGCAGATTGCGAAATTCTGTTCCAACTTTAACCCCAAACGCTTTAAGACAAGCGGCATCCCTATGGGACAGCCAGCGAAAGAACGCAGATGACTCAACCCACTCGCCGCAACTGGCTTTCGATTTTTTTTCTTGGGATCATTTGGGGTGGCACATTCATGGTCGTGTCCATTGCCCTGCGCGGCTATGGCCCGGCGACGGTGGCCACGGCGCGGGTAGTCTTGGGTGCAGCCGCCTTGGTATTGCTGGCGACCATTTTGCGCCGCCCGCTGCCGGGAACAAGCGCCAAGCTATGGGCGCACCTGCTGCCCATCGGGATATTGTCTTCCGCGTTGCCGTTCTTTTTGATCAGCTGGGCGCAAACCTTCGTGCCTTCGGCCTTCGTGGGGCTGTCGATGGCCTCGATACCACTGTTCACGCTGCCTTTGGCCTATGTATTTGCCGGGGAAACCCTTAACCGTTTCAAAGTGATGGGCTTTGGCCTCGGGTTTCTGGGCACACTCATCCTAATGGGGCCTGAAATTCTGAGCGGCGGGGCGTTGGCGCTGCCACGCCTTGCCTGCATAGGAGCAGCGCTCTGCTATGCTTTGGCCGCCATCCTCACCCGTCGCTGTCCACCGATAGACCCGATCACCCTCGCCGCAACCTCACTTGTGATCGGTGCGGTAACCCCGCGTTTCTTTTTGTCAACACATGACGGCTTATGAACATAAGCACCACCCGCACTGGCAAGTGGCGAAAAACTCTGCCAAAAACTCAATCCGAATGATCTGTCTGGTAGATCGCATACCACAAGGCAAGCGCCTGCGCGGTTTCGGCCACATCATGCACCCGCAAGATCTGCACCCCCATCGCCGCCCCATGCAGCGCCACGGCAACTGAGCCGGGCATCCGGTCTTTCGCCAGATCGGCCCCGCCAATCGTGCCGATAAACTTTTTGCGGGACGCGCCCAGCAGCACAGGCAAGCCAAGGTCATGCAACTGCGCCAGATCGGCCAGCAGCCGCAGGTTATGCGCTTGGGTCTTGCCAAAGCCGATGCCAGGATCAACGATCAGCTTCTCCCGCGCGACCCCACGCGCAGTGGCAAATTCCACCCGCTCTGCCAGATGCTCAAACACTTCCAGCGTCACATTTTCATAACTTGGGGCCTGTTGCATGGTCGCCGGGTCGCCCTTGGAATGCATCAGACATGCGGGCACGCCGGTTTCGGCCACCACATCCGCCATCTCCGGGTCAAACCGAAAGGCGGAGACATCGTTGACGATATCCGCCCCCGCCGCAATCGCCGCATGGGCCACTGCCGCCTTGCGCGTATCAATGCTGATAGGTGTCGTGATCCCCGCTTCGCGCAGCGCACGGATCACCGGGACGGTGCGGCGGATTTCCTCGAAAACCGTCACCACATCGGCCCCGGGACGCGTGCTTTCACCGCCAATATCCAGAATATCGGCCACCGCCATCGCTTGCGCCCGCGCCACCACGTCCCGCAAGGTTGTTAAATCCCCCCCATCCGAGAAGCTATCAGGGGTGACATTCAGAATTCCCATGATCCGGGGCCGATCCAGCGACAGCCCGCAAAGCGGCGCGCGAAGCCCCACCAAACGCGCCCGAACCTCTGCCGGAAGCGCCGCCGCCTGCATTTGATTGGCGTTGCTGCCACCATCGAAGGCATGGGCAGCGTCAAACCAAACCGCGGCGCTGCCGGCCAACGCCTGCGCAACAGGCCCCTGCCCCGGCAAGCGACCCTTCGGGCCAAGCCGTGGCACTGGCATATAGCGCGTCGGCATCGCTTAGCCCTCCAGCATGCGCACGGGCACCCGCGATTGCGGTGCCGCAGCGCCGATCACCACCAACTCCACCGCCCCCATCCCTTCGGCAAACCAAACCGCCAGCGCAAGCGCATCGCCCTGTGGCGGCGGCACCGCATCCGTCACCATCCGCGACGGTGCCCAAACGCTGATCTGCCCGTTCTTTGCTGCCCAATCCAGCTCTGTCCTTGTGCTCACCACGAAACAACGTGCATCGCGCCCCGCGACGGCCCAGGCATTCTGCTCCATCGACAGCAGCTCAATCCGCCGTCGGGCGTCTGCATCCACAGTTTGTGGCAGGGCTAAACTTGCTGCTCCGACAGTCAGGATCAAAGGCGCATCCGTGCCAAGTGCTGCAATCAGCGCACCAAGGTCGCTCCTCGCATCGGCCAGAAACGCCACCCGAGGGCGCGGGCCGGGGGCAGTCACCGCCTGCATCTGCCCCTGCCTAGCGCGCACGATCTCAACGCCAAGGTCATAGGGGCCACGGTCAATCTTCTCGATCCGCACGAACACCCGCACCGCTTGGCGTTCTTGCAAAATTCGCTGTGCGACGCGCTCGGCCAGCGTTTCCAACAGGTTGATGCGCTCCGCATGCAACTCAATCTGCACGGCCTCAGTCAAACGGTCATACGAAAGAATGCGGTCCACATCATCGTCCAGCGGGGTCTGCGCAGGCAACACCTCCACCACGATGTTAAATCGCACATGCTGCAAATGCCCGCGCTCCTGCGCAAAGGCACCTATTTCCACCTCAACCACATAATCGCGTACGGAGATACGGTCCAAAGGCTTTGCCCCGGCCGTGGCTGCGGCACGTTCTTCGGGATGGCCAAAAGCATGGCGATGATCGGGTGTCATTGGTGCTCCAGGGGGGTCACATGATGCCCTCTGTGCATGCCTGATTGCGTCCCTCAAGGCAAGGGAGGCAGGCCTCCTGCTTAGGAGGGCTGGCGATAGAACAAATGGTTGCCAATTTTCGCCGTGTTCGGGAAACTCTTGGCCCAACGGGGACTCACTTCGGTGGTGTGGAAATGCGTTGCACCCGACGTCAGACTACGTGGCGCGCCATCCAACATCAACCGTGCGACCTTGGCAACGCCCGCATATGCCGCATGTTCCCGTATCGTATCGGCCCGGCCATCGCAGGCATAGGAAAACTGGCAAGCATGGCGCCGCCCGGTGCCTTGGTTCACCACCGCGCAGACCGAATTGGGGTATTTGCGGCTGTCCACACGGTTCAAAATCACCTCGGCCACGGCAAATTGCCCTTTGATCGATTCCCCGCGCGCTTCAAAATAAAGGGCGTTTGCAAGGCAGGCCCATTGCTCCCCGCCCGATGCGGCAGGCAGGTTGAAAATCCATGTACGATCATAGTTGACTGGAACGGCTGCCTTTTTCGGAGCACGCGCAACAACCATATCTTCCGATATCGAATTCAACGCACGCTGCTCTGCCCCAATCAAAGAGCCAAGCCGCTCAGTCGGTTTATTGGAGCGGCTGACCGTTGTTTCGGCAGCAACGACACTACCCATAGCGAGCAGCAAGGCAATGCTGCCCATCCAGTTCATTCGCGCAATCATCGGTATTGTCCCGGTCTCGTTTCCCAACATTACCCGCCGCCGGAAAACCAGCCCCCCACGGATAACAGCCAGAGCGATAGCCGAAAAATTCTTCAGAGTCCATGCCTAGTTGCATTTTTGCAACACGCGCAAGCCGATTGCAGCCGATGAGACATTCAGTAAGCCACCTAACCGATTGTTTAGGATGTAATTTCGCTGCCCTTATCCAAAATCGCTAATTGTGCTGCGGCCAGACGCGCCAAGGGTACGCGGTACGGCGAGCAGGACACATAATCAAAGCCAGCTTTGCGGCAAAAGGCTATCGATTCGGGGTTACCGCCATGTTCACCACAAATCGAGAGCGTAAGCCCTTCTTGCACTTGTCGTCCGCGTTCTGCCCCGATCAGCAACAACTCTCCCACCCCATCCACATCCAGAATATGGAAGGGGTCTTCTGGGAAAACGCCTTGCTGCACATAGATGTTCATGAACCGCCCTGCATCATCGCGCGACAGCCCGTAGGTCATCTGCGTCAGATCGTTGGTCCCGAATGAGAGAAAACTGACATATTGCGCAATATCGCCCGCCCGCAAAGCCGCGCGCGGCGTTTCCACCATCACCCCCAGCTCGAACGAAAAATCGCAGCCCTTGGCCGTGCGCACCCTGGCGGCAACCGCATCAATCCGATTCTTGACCAGCTCCACCTCGCGCTTGGCCGAAACCAGTGGAATCATGATCTCAGGAACAATGGAGCCGCCGCGCCGCGCGACCTCTATCACCGCCTCAAAGATCGCTTGTGCCTGCATGTCATATATTTCGGGCAGCACAATCCCAAGCCGCACACCGCGCATCCCAAGCATCGGGTTGAACTCTGTCAAAGCTTCGGCGCGGCGCATCACATCTGACAACGGCAGGTCCAGCGCCTCGGCCAATTCCCGCATCCCTTCGCGAGAATGGGGCAAAAACTCATGCAACGGCGGGTCAAACAACCGAATACAAACCGGGAGTCCTCGCATGATTTCAAAAAGTTGCACAAAGTCTTCGCGCAACATCGGCAAAATCCGCGCCAGTGCCGAGGCCCGATCGCTGGAGGTGTCGGCGAAGATCATCTCGCGCATCGCCACCAGCCGCGCATCTTCGAAAAACATATGCTCCGTGCGGCACAGCCCAATTCCCTGCGCCTCAAAATTGCGGGCGGTCTGGGCATCGGCGGGCGTATCAGCATTGGCACGAATGTCGATATCGCGCACGTCATCGGCCCAGGACAGCAGCGTGCGGAAGGCGTCATCCAGCACAGGCGACAACATCTCTGTCGCGCCAACCAGTACCTCGCCGGTGGTGCCGTCGACCGTAATGAGGTCACCTTCTGTGAAGACCCGGCCAGATTTCGTAACGATCTTAAGATCTTTCGCGTCAAAACGCAGATCGGATGCGCCCACGATACACGGAAGGCCAAGCCCCCGGCCGATCACGGCGGCGTGACTCGTCATCCCGCCGCATTCCGTCAGCACACCCGCAGCGGAATGCATGCCGCGAATATCCTCGGGCGCGGTCTCGCGCCGGACCAAAATGCAGGGCTCGCCGCGCGATGCGCTCGCCTGAGCGGCCGCCGAAGAAAACACGATCCGCCCGGTTGCAGCGCCGGGGCTGGCTGCGATTCCGCGTGCCATCACATCGCGTGGGCCGCGCGGGTCCACCTGTGGGTGGAGAAGCTCCGAGAGCGCGCGCGGCTCCACCCGCAAGATCGCCTCCTCGCGGCTGATGATCCCGGCCTTTGCCAATTCCACCGCAATCCGCAGCCCAGCCCGGCTGGAGCGTGACATACGTACCGCATCAATTACCGATAGCTTACTGTCATCAATAGTAAATTCTATCTGCATCTCTTCGCGCAGCTTGGTCCGGCAAGCATCGCCTTGCCGCGCGAGACTTGAAAAAATCTCGGGGGCGATATCCTCCAGAGATGGGCCTCGCGGGTCACGCGTCAGGTAAATCGCTTCCTCCCCTCGCTCTTTGATGTCCGGGCCCTGGCTTTGGCCAAAAAATCGACCCGTCACCTGCGCCAGCCCGGTGATGGGGTCAACAAACTGAATGACGCCGCTGCCAGATATCCCCTGCCCGATGCCCTGCGCCATTTCTTGCACTATGAGGCCCAGCGCTGCCTCTTCCGGCGCGCCCTTGGATTGGCGCAGCAAGCGCGCCGATGTGCCGCCCCAAGCCCGTGCCATGGAGCGCAGCACCTCGGCCAGTTGGCGTGCGGGGTCTTCGGGAAAATCCTCGTCCGTCTCATCGCGGTAGGCACGCAATGC